>JANYFF010000511.1 GCA_025362825.1 Polaromonas sp.
GCCAAGGCAAGCCAGGCGCGTGCCGAGGCCAGCGCGGCGCAGGCCACTGCTCTGGCAGAGCGTTACAAGCCTCTGGTTGAAGCCAATGCAGTCAGCAAGCAGGAATACGCCAATGCCGTTGCAGCGCAGAAACAGGGCGAAGCAGACGTCGCTGTCGCCAAGGCAAACGTCCAGACTGCCAGTATCAACCTAGGTTACGCAGCGGTGACGTCACCTATTTCGGGCCGTATTGGCCGTGCACTGGTAACCGAAGGCGCGTTGGTCGGGCAGGGCGAAGCGACCCAACTGGCCGTCGTGCAGCAGATCAACCCCATGTATGTGAACTTCACGCAGTCGGCTGGCGACGTGATGAAGCTGCGAAATGCCATGCAGAGCGGCCAGTTCAAGCGCGCCAGTGGCGCCGATGCTGCAAGTGTGCGCATCGTGATGGAGGACGGTACCGAGTATTCGAAATCCGGTCGCTTGTTGTTCTCTGACCTGACAGTCGACGCCACTACCGGGCAGATTACCTTGCGCGCAGAAGTACCCACTCCGACGGGTGAACTCCTGCCCGGTCTGTATGTGCGCGTGCGCCTGGAGCAAGTCCAGGCAAGTAATGCCATCACCCTGCCACAGCAGGCCGTTACGCGCACCAACCAGGGCGACAGCGTCATGGTTGTTGGCAGCGACGGCAAGGTCAGCCCGCGCCCGATCAAGATTGGTTCTGCCAAGGGCACGTCATGGGTGGTTGTGGATGGCCTGAAAGCCGGGGAGCAGGTCATGGTTGACGGCTTCCAGAAGCTGCGCCCCGGTGCGATGGTCAAGCCAGTGCCATGGCAGCCTGCCGGCAGTACCCCTGCGGGTGGCGCTCCTGCAGGTGCAACAGCTCCAGGTTCAGTTCCTGCCGCGTCAGCGCCTGCTTCCGCAGCCGCGAAATAAGGAACCCATTCCATGGCAAAGTTTTTTATTGATCGGCCAATCTTCGCTTGGGTGATTGCGCTGTTCATCATCGTAATGGGCAGCGTGTCTATCACGCAGCTGCCGATTTCGCAGTACCCGCCGGTGGCGCCTCCCGCCATTGTTGTTTCTGCTGCCTACCCCGGCGCTTCTGCAAAAACACTGGAAGACAGTGTGCTGTCGGTCATTGAGCGCGAGATGAACGGCTCACCCGGCCTGCTCTATATGGAATCCATTGCACAGGCTGACGGTTCGGGCAACATCACGCTTAGCTTTCAGCCTGGCACCAATGCCGATCTGGCGCAGGTGGATGTGCAAAACAGGCTGTCGAGGGCATCGCCGCGCCTGCCGCAGGCGGTGACGCAGCAGGGTGTGCGGGTTGACAAGTCGCGCTCCAACTTTTTGCTTTTTGCCATCCTGTCTTCAACGAATCCGGCGGTCGACCCGATTGCACTGGGCGACTATGCCTCGCGCAACGTGTTACCTGAATTGCAGCGTCTTCCTGGCATCGGCCAGGCCCAGCTGTTCGGCACCGAACGCGCCATGCGTATCTGGATAGACCCTGCAAAACTGACTGGTTTGAGCCTGTCGTCAACCGACGTCACCAACGCCATACGCGCTCAAAATGCGCAGGTCGCATCGGGCACGATTGGCGACTTGCCCAATGTTGCCGGCCAGGGAATTGCGGCCACCGTGATTGTCAACGGGCAACTTTCCAGTGTCGAGCAGTTCGGCAACATCGTGCTGCGCGCCAACACAGACGGCTCTGCAGTGCGGCTCAAGGACGTGGCACGTATCGAGCTGGGCGCCCAAACCTACGCTACCTCGGCGCGCCTCAACGGCAAGCCCTCCACGGGTGTCGGCGTGCAGCTTTCACCCAGCGGCAATGCGTTGGAAGCTGCCAAGGCGGTGCGCGAGAAGATGGACGAACTGCAAAAGTTCTTCCCGGCGGGCGTGACCTATTCAATCCCCTACGACAGCTCGCGATTTGTCAGCATTTCGATCCGCCAGGTGGCTGAAACGCTGGTCGAGGCTGTGGTTCTGGTGTTCCTCGTGATGTTCCTGTTCCTGCAGAACTTCCGCTACACCATCATCCCGACCATCGTTGTGCCGGTCGCATTGCTGGGCACGTTTGCAACCCTGCTGGCACTTGGTTTTTCAATCAACGTGCTGACCATGTTCGGCATGGTGCTGGTGATCGGTATCGTCGTTGATGATGCGATTGTGGTCGTCGAGAACGTCGAGCGCATCATGAGTGAGGAAGGGCTTTCGCCGGTGGATGCGACACGCAAGGCCATGGGTCAAATCTCTGGCGCCATCATCGGCGTGACGGTGGTGCTGATTTCCGTATTTGTACCGCTGGCTTTCTTTTCAGGCTCCATCGGTAATATTTACCGCCAGTTCTCTGCGGTGATGGTGGCCTCCATCGGCTTTTCTGCCTTCCTGGCACTGTCCCTCACGCCGGCACTTTGCGCCACCCTGCTCAAGCCGGTCGATGCCGGACATCATCACGAAAAGCGCGGCTTTTTCGGTTGGTTCAATCGCAAGTTTTCCAGCACGGCCAAGGGCTATGAAAGCTTTGTATGCCGCCTGCTGAAGCGCGCCGGCCGCTACATGGTTGTCTGGGTTGCCATCATCGGCGTGGTAGCGCTGATGTACGCCCGCTTGCCGACGTCTTTCCTGCCTAATGAAGACCAGGGCACCATGCTGGTGAACATCCAGTTGCCACCTGGCGCCACGCAGGAGCGCACGCGTGCTGTGATCGAACAGGTCGAAGGCTTCATCCTCAAGCAGCCGGAAGTTGAAAGCATGGTCGGCGTACTGGGCTTCAGTTTTTCCGGCCTGGGCCAGAATGCGGCACTTGCTTTTGTCACGCTCAAGGACTGGGATGAGCGCAAGGGCAAGGAGCATTCAGCCGAAGCCATTGCTGGTCGCGCTTTTGGTGCGTTGTCGGGCATTCGTGATGCCTTCATCTTCCCGCTCAGCCCACCGCCGATTCCCGAACTGGGCACAGCCTCCGGCTTTACCTTCCGGCTGCAGGACCGCGGTGGTGCGGGGCATGATGCGTTGCTGGCGGCACGCAATCAATTGCTCGGGATGGCGGGCAAAAGCAAGGTGTTGGCGCAGGTTCGCCCGAACGGCCTTGAAGACGCGCCGCAACTGCAGATCGACATTGACCGAGACAAGGCCAACGCGCTAGGCGTGACTTTTGATTCCATCAACAGCGCCCTGTCAACCGCCCTTGGTTCGAGCTACGTCAATGACTTCCCCAATCAGGGCCGTTTGCAGCGCGTAGTGGTGCAGGCTGATGCGCCCGCCCGCATGCAGCCCGACGACTTACTGAAAATAAACGCCAGCAACACGCGTGGCCAGCCGGTGCCGATGTCGGCTTTCTCCACTATGCGCTGGGTGACGGGTGCGATGCAAACGGTGCGCTACAACGGCTACCCCGCCATGCGTATCGACGGCGCGGCGGCACCGGGCTATAGCAGCGGTGCGGCATTGAAGGAAATGGAAACGCTGGCGGCGCAACTGCCAGCCGGCTTTGGCTACGAATGGACAGGCCAGTCGCGCGAAGAAAAACTCGCTGGTTCGCAGTCGTTGATTCTTTACGGCTTCGCTATCCTGGCGGTTTTCCTGGCACTGGCGGCGCTATATGAAAGCTGGTCGATTCCATTGGCCGTGATTCTGGTGGTGCCCCTTGGCGTGCTGGGCGTACTGCTTGGCACCATTTTGCGTGGCTATTCAAACGACGTTTATTTCCAGGTCGCGTTGATCACCATCATTGGCCTGTCCGCAAAGAACGCGATTTTGATTATCGAGTTCGCCAAGGATCTGGAGGCGCAGGGCAAGACGGCGGTGCAGGCGGCCCTTGCCGCCGCGCACCTGCGGTTCCGCCCGATTGTCATGACCTCGCTGGCTTTCATTCTGGGTGTGTTGCCGCTGTTTCTGGCTTCTGGTGCAGGCTCTGCCAGCCAGCGCGCGCTGGGCACGGGTGTGATTGGCGGCATGATCACAGCGGTGGTCCTGGCGGTCTTTTTTGTACCCATCTTTTTTGTCGTGGTGCGCAGTGTGTTCAAGGGCAGCAAGCGTGAACGGGAGCGCTATGCTGAGCACGGAAAAGCTGCTGGCGTTTCCGGCGATGAAGGCCATCCAGTCAATGAGGCTAATACCCATGGTTAAAACAGCAGCATTCAAACTTTCGCTGGTCTGCGCAGCAGCGCTGCTGTCAGCATGCTCGATGACACCAAAGTACGAGCGGCCGGCAGCGCCGATAGCTACTGATTGGCCTGCAGCTGGCGTGAGCTCAACCTCCGGCGGCGCCAGCTCGGGTCCAGCCATTGCTGCCGCCGACATCGAGTGGCAGAATTTTTTCAGTGACCCAAAGCTCAGGCTACTGGTTGACGCGGCATTGCGCAACAACCGTGATTTGCGCATTGCCGTACTCAACATCGAGCAGGCGAGGGCGCAGTTCCAGATCAAACGTGCTGACCAGTTTCCGACTGTCAACGCGTCGGTCACCGGTCTGCGTCAGCCCAACCCCAATGGCAACGGTAGCATTTCCAGCCTGTACACCGCCGGCCTGGGTGTCACGGCGTATGAGTTTGACTTTTTCGGGCGTGTTTCCAGCCTGAAGGAAGCCGCACTATCGCAATATCTGGCCACCGAGGAGGGACGCAAGACCGCGCAAATCAGCCTCATTGCGACGGTCGCCAACACCTATCTCAGCTTGCTGGCCGATGACGAATTGCTGGTGATCACGCAGCAGACTTTAAGTACGCGTGAAGACTCCCTGCGCCTGGGCAAGTTGCGATTTGACAATGGTGTGACGTCCGAGCTGGACTACCGGCTGGCCGAGTCGCTGGCCGAAGCGGCACGTGTCTCGCTGGCTCAGCTGGTGCGACAACGCGCACTCGACGAAAACGCCTTGACGCTGCTGATTGGCCAGCCGATTACCTTGGCCATGGACATCACCCTGCCGGCCGGTAAAGGCCTCGCTGACTTGCCGGTCATGCCCGACGTGCCGGCCGGGCTGCCGTCAGAGTTGCTGGCAAGGCGCCCTGACATACGCCAGGCCGAGCAGCAACTACTGGCCGCCAATGCCAATATCGGTGCGGCTCGGGCGGCGTTTTACCCGCGTATTTCGCTGACCAGCAGCGTGGGAAGTGCCAGTTCGCGTTTGGCCGGTCTGTTCCAGGGCGGGACCTGGGGCTGGACTTTGGCGCCGCAACTGGTGCTGCCGATTTTTGATGCCGGCCGGAACGCTGCTGGACTGGGTTCTGCTAACGCAGGACGCGACATCGCGGTCGCCCAATACGAGAAATCCATACAGACGGCTTTCCGTGAAGTGGCCGACGCTCTTGCCGGCCGTGCAACCCTGGGCGAGCAATTGCGTGCCCAGCAAGCCCAGGCAAGCGCTGAGGCGGTGCGTTACAAGCTGTCGGACATGCGCTACCAGAACGGTATTGCGAGCCAGCTTGACCTGCTGGACGCCCAGCGCTCGCTGTTTGCAGCGCGCCAGGCGGTTGTACAAACCCGCCTGGCTCAGCTGCAAAGCCAGGTCACGCTGTACAAGACCTTGGGTGGCGGCTGGAAAGAAACCCCGGCAACGGCAACGCCTTAAATTACTGTTGCTATTAAATATATAGCTGCATACGCTGGTTTTACATGGGCTGCGGGCACTTTTCGTGTTATTTTTATCCATTTGGATGATTCGCAGTCCTGTCCGCTGCTCCAAGGGCGCAGATATCATGCTAACGCCTTTCGCTTCTGGCTTTACTTAAAACTATATTCATTAATTGGAATAATTTAAGAGCTATATATTCTTTTGAGTTTTAACGTTTGCTCCCCACAATGTTTGTCTCGGTGCTTTTTCCGGCACCCGCAACTTTCAGGACCACATCATGGCAACTCTCAGACTTGGCGATACCGCCCCCGACTTCACCCAGGATTCAACGGCCGGCCCGATCTCGTTTCACCAGTGGGCAGGCGATTCCTGGGTTGTGCTGTTTTCCCATCCCGCTGACTTCACGCCAGTCTGCACCACCGAGCTGGGCAAAACGGCAGCGCTGAGCAGTGAATTCGCCAGGCGCAACGTCAAACCCATCGCTGTCAGCGTTGACCCGCTCGACAAGCACGGCGACTGGGTCAAGGACATCAACGAAACCCAGAACACCACCGTCAACTTTCCCATTCTGGCGGATGCCGACAAGACGGTGGCCAACCTCTACGACATGATCCACCCGAACGCATCGACCACGGCCACCGTGCGCAGCGTTTTCATCATTGATCCGAAAAAGGTCATCCGCACCACCTTCACCTACCCGGCCAGCACGGGGCGAAACTTTGACGAGATTCTTCGCGTCATCGACTCGCTGCAACTCACCGACTGCCACAAGGTCGCGACGCCAGCCAACTGGCAAGACGGCGACGACGTCGTCATCGTGCCAAGCATCCAGGATCCGGTCGAACTGGCCCAGCGCTTCCCCAAAGGCTTCAAGGCCGTAAAGCCCTACCTGCGCCTGACGCCGCAGCCAAACAAGTAATCAGACTGATCAGGGCAACGTGCGTTTCATCATCGTTCCCGGCTGGCGCGATTCCGGTCCCGGACATTGGCAAACCCTCTGGGCCGAGCGCCTGAGCGGGGCTGTGCGCGTGCAGCAGGACGACTGGGTCACACCTTCATGCGATGCTTGGGTGGCGTCGATTGCGCGCACCATCCTTCAGCACGATGAGTCGGTCGTGGTGGTGGCACACAGCCTGGGCTGCATCGCCACCACCCACTTGCCGCCCGAAGCAGCCAGTCGCATCCAGGGCGCCTTGCTGGTCGCGCCTGCAGACCC
>JANYFF010000531.1 GCA_025362825.1 Polaromonas sp.
GCACGCAGGATTTTTCACGGAGAGGTGATGGCGATCGCGAACGCATCCAGTTGCAGGACACCCGCCTGGCCCACACGGAATTCCTGCCAGGGTGAAGCAGCCCTGCCGCTGGCATAAGCCTGCCAGGCAGCTGCATCCATGACGCGGGCCGGCACGCCACCGCCAACTGTCAAGTCCACTACTCGGGCTGTGAGGTTCGCGATCAACCAGTGGGCCTGGTCGTCGCATGCGCTGGCCAGCGCCACCACATGCGTGGCGTTCGACACGGTCACGGACTGCAAAGGCTTCAGGCGGGCAAGTTGCGCCAGTACGAAAAAGGTGGGGTGGCGCAGCAGAAGGCCGTCGACGGTTTCGTCCAGCACGCCAGCATCCCCGCGCAGGCTCATCACGCTCACGGCTTCAGCGCCCGCCCGCGCTGCCTCAGCCACATGACCTAACAGCCACGCGGCACCAAACAGGCCACGGGTCCGCGGATCACGCTTTGCCAGAGCAATACGCCGCGTGCCGTCTGATGCAGGTTGGTTACCCAGTGGACTGCTGCGGGCGCCCAGGCTGCTGGGGCCGATACGCAGGGCTCGCCCCGGATAGCGTGCACGTGCCGTCGCCAACAGCGAGGGGAGAGTTTGCAGGCCAGCCATCGGGGCAGTGTCGTCAGCGCTGTGCACAATAGGGCAAACAGTAAAACCAAGGAAATCTGCCGGGCCCACGTCGTCCATACGGTTGAACTGAGCGAAAAAGTGAGACGTACCGCCCCCAATAGCGCTGCCGGGAAAAGCCTCTCGTGTAGCCGTGACTAAAGACGGCGTTCCTGGAAATACCGCGACCGATTCAGGCGTGATACCGGTATCGCGTAACACCATCGCCAACCGGGCCAGTGATGCCGCCGTGACACCGGCTGTGATGTCCAGCCGCAACCGCGCTCCAGCTACCGATAGAAGCTGCGCGATGCCCGCCCATCGTACCGGCTGTTCGGGCAGCGCCAGCGTCAGGTGCAGCAGCGAAGGCGATATGTCAGCCAGCGTGGCCTGTACTAATGGCGAGGCCTGTGCATCGGCTGGTGCGATCGCTAGACCCAGCTGCGGCATCCTGACCACCTCAGCGTACTCGTGCAGGTCTACCGCCCTGGCCTGCGCAGGTACAGGATCAAGCGGTACAACCGCGGGTTCGATACGCAGAGTCAGCGACTGCTCAATTGCCGCGCCGCTGCGCAGAACATAGGGTCGCGGCATATTGTTCGATCGGCTGTAAGTTTTGAATGAGGCGTCGGCGTTGTTACGCTGGTCCTCGAATTCGAAGTCATCCCCTTGGAATCGGACCTGCGCCCAATTACCGGGCGCGAATTCATGGCGAATGCCGCGCACCCCGGTGAACGGCGGCCACGGAGGCACCTGTTTCGGAAAGGTGGATCGGCTAATGCGGCCGTCCGCATGCTCGACTTCAAGGGCTTGTCCCATCGCATGCATTGGATGCAACAGACACAGGCCAACGCGGTTAGCCAAAAGATCGCCACGTGGCACCGCGCGCGCCTGCAGCTTTACTGTACCTTGCAGGTCACCGTGCAGCGTAAGTAGCAGGTCGATAGCAGGTTGCGTGGGGATGTAACCTTCGAGTTGCAGCGAAAAGCCTTCCCCGTCAACCTCATGCACGATACGCTGAAACACAGGCTCGGGCGTCCCCCAATCAGGGTCGCGGTAGAGGAAAGTCACACCGTGCCAGACCTCGTAACCGGCAACCTTCAGGTCGACTATGTGGCCGCCCCGCAGCGTCATCGACAGCGGCCCTGCGCGCAGTGCCACTTCCAGGGGAAGCGCCTCGTCCGTGCCGTACAAATAGGCGAGGACAGACGCGTCCGTCACCGGAGCCGTTGCTGGCCGGCGCTCAGATAGTCCGGCCACCGTCCACTGGCAACTCGACGCCGGTGATGAAACACGAAGCGTCGCTGGCCAGGTAGAGCGCGGCCTGCGCCACGTCGTCTGGCGTGGACAGTCGGCCCAGGGGAATGCCTGCAACGACTTTGGCACGGCTCTCAGGCGTGTCCGCTGTACCGAGAAATTGCTCGATAAGGCCGGTGGCGCCCATAACCGGGCAGATGGCGTTGACTCGGATGTTGTCGGGGCCGAGTTCGGCGGCCATCGACTTGGTCATCAGATTCACTGCGCCCTTCGAGGCGTTGTACCAGGTCAGGCCCGGTCGCGGGCGAATGCCGGCGGTGGAACCGACGTTGATGATCGAGCCTTGCCTGCGCTGGCGCATCAGCGGCAATACTGCGTGCGTCATGTGGAAAATCGATTTGACGTTGACGTTGAAGACGCGATCGAAGGTGGCCTCATCGATATCGAGCATCGGCTGGTTGCGGTGCGTGGTGCCCGCGTTGTTGACCACGATGTCCGGTATGCCGAAGGCATCGACGCAGGCCTGTACCGCAGCCTGCACATCGGCGGATTTCGACACGTCGCAAGCTACCGAGCGCGCGGAAGGCCCGAGGTCGGCAGCGACCTGCGACGCTTTGGCTGCGTCGAGGTCGGCAATCATCACACGAGCGCCCTGCGCCACAAACAGGCGGGCAATGCCCTCGCCAAATCCGCCAGCCGCGCCGGTGACCAGCGCAATTTTTCCTTGAAGTTGTGTCATGGCGCGGTCTTAGGGCCAGAGGATTTGTGTTTCCACCGAGATGATGGGAGAGACGTCTTTGGCGAAGTTGGGCAGGTCGGCCAGCAAGGTCTTGCCCTTGGGGCCTTGAAGCGCGGCGACGAGCGCCTCTTCGGAATCAAACCATAACTCGGAGAACCCGTCATAGCCAAAATCGGGGAAACGCTGGCGATCCACCATATTGACGGAGTAGCGGCGCAGGCCGGGCAACTTGACGCAAAGAGGCGCATGCTTTTGGAGCCAATGTTCGACGAATTGTTCGTGAGTGATGCCGTCTTTTTTGCGCAATATGCCTAGACGCTTGGTGTAAGTTTTTTGCATGTTTTCCTTTAGTTTGCATGAACTGCCGGGCAAGGCCCAAGAACAGAGATGCCACGAATATTAAGTCGGGTGCTGACGCTGCGCCATTTGAATTTGGGCAACCGGCTCTATACCGTAATCGAAGGAAGCTGCCGATTTCAGCCAACACAAATCATCACCGAATGACTTTTTTCTACGTGTCTTGTAGCTTTTGGTCAACGGTTCTACGTACGGCGGTCTCAGAGGCGAAGTGCACTAATCTCATGTCAATAAGGATGTGGTATCTACAGTAAATATGAATATTTAAGCGCCGGGGAGCGCGGCTTCATGGCGATGAAGGTGCAAGGCTGCTGCGTCAAGCTGACTGTCGGAACGTGGCTGTGCTTGCTGGGCACTATTACCTGAAGCTTAGCCGCCATGGCTGGCGCGGAAAGTTTAATACGACCTCGCGGTCAGGCCCTGATTGCCAGCGGATACGACGCCAGGAGCGCAGGTCTGCGTGCGACGCCCGGAAGGCGGCCGAGTAGCCGCCTTCCGGGCCGGCGCCGAGCATCTGTAGGTCGCATTCCAGATCGACCTTGCCACCTAAGCTAGCGGCGGTTCGCGCTAGCATTGCTACAGTTTTTGTGACGGCGCCGGTGCAGCGGGGGCTGCCGCCGGTGTGATTTCTGTGCGACATCACCGATGTCGCAGCACACGCGCTTAATGGCTATTTTGCCGCCGAGTTATGTCCGTGAATATTTCAGCGGAGCGTTCATCATAGCGGTCGCGGCGGCAGTGTTGCGGCTTATCCTCTATGCTCGCCGCATAGGCAAGCAATGCCAACGTCAACCACTTTAAGATGCGTACGTACCGCTTATAAGGAATGAATATCTGTAGAAGTACAGATATGACGCCGAACAAGATGATGTAGAGATGCGTACCTCCCCCCCATGGTGAGTTTGGACGCATCGACCATGGCGGAAATACCGGCGGCGATATTAATTGTGGTTGCGATCACCAGCAAAGACACTACGCTGTAAAGCAGCCATGCGGAGTAATGGCGGCTGATATTGGTGGCAAGTCCATGGCCGTAACGCGGCCGATCCGTGCGCTCACCAGCTGAATTCCCACCATAAGCGGATATGTAAAAAGCAACGTCTAAAGCAGCCCGAATCCAAACTGGGCACCGGCTTGTGAATAAGTTGCAATGCCACTCGGACCATCGTCCACAGCCCCTGTGACCAGTCCAGGCACTAGTTTGGTAAGCCAGGAATCAGCATTTGCCCGCACTCCCCTCTCGGAATTCTCCCCTGGACTTGGCTTTTACGCACTGCTGAATCTCTTGGTTAAGACATGCGGGGGACTAAGTACTTATTTCGCGGCTGCCGCGCTATTGGCCGATTCTTGTTGCTCTTTTTTTGCTGCCCTGTGGCGGCCGATCGCGCAGCCAGCCGCTGCACCTAAAACGCCATGACCGCCCACGACGTGGCCCGCTACGCCACCGACTGCGGCACCTTTCAAACAACCTTTGGCGCTGGCAATTTGGGGCAGCCAGGCCATCGATACCAAGAGGGATAGAGCACAAATACGATAAATCATGTGAGCTCAATAAAGTAGAACAAGCTCGATATTTGAAAACCCGCCCTGTCTTTCTATCGCCGGACGAGATGACTGGTGCTTGTAGGATGTCGGCGTAACCAGCGAAAGCTGCTTAAGCGACTACAACAGCCAGCCAGTCCGTATACCCAAGAAGATGTTTCTATGGCGATTAGTGTCAATTACTTTGCACTGCTGCTTTTTGCCTGAAAGAAGGTATGCAAACAAGCATGCAGAGCGCTGCCGACGCCGTGTATCTGCTGAGTGCAAGTCCCCTAAGCAACAACCGGTTTATCAAGGATCGAACCATCTGCGACATCCGACACGAGAGGATCGACCTTGCATAGTCAGCGATGTCGCTCTTGCTGGATGGAGTTACAGGCCCTCGCAGATAATCCTTCGCAGTTACTGAATTACCTCAAAGCGCAGTCCACGAAAATCATGTCTCGAGCGTTATATCTCCAGGTAATTGAAACGCATTCATAGGGACGTAGCTATGAGAAATCCGTTATGAGCGTATGGGTGCGAAATCTGGTTTGGTGTGTTGGGCGTGTTGCCGGCGACTATCCAGTGCTCAATGAATACCGCAGTGTGCTGCTACGTGACATTGGACTTGTTTGAGTGAGATTCAGTTTTACAGTACTTGGTAATAATCTTCCGCAACCACGAGTGTAGAGATGGCGGATTCGTCTGCACAGCTACAACCTATTCAACTAAATGGAAGCTTTTGTCCATGCACCCACTTGTCATACGTCGTCGACTGCTTGCGGGTCTCGCTTTAACCGCCTCCTTTGGTTGGTGGCGTAACGCATCCGCACAAGTTGGTTCAGGTGGAACCGGCATCACTCAAAATATTGGCAGCGCAGATTTGGTTGTGGGAACCGTCACCCTGCGCAGAGCTGGGCAACTGGCTTCGCCAATTGCTCAAGGTACAAGACTTCTCCAAGGCGATCAACTTGAGACGACCGTTGGATCGGAGGTGCACGTCGTCTTCGGTGATGGCGGTTATCTTGCGGTTCGGCCCAACTCGATAGTCAGGATATCCCAATACGTTGTTACCGGAGAAGTCACTGATACAGCGGCCATTGATCTGATAAGAGGTGCGTTGCGATCCGTCACCGGGTGGATCGGTAAACTCGACGCCTCGCGCTACAGTATCACTGCGAACACGGCCACTATTGGTGTGCGCGGTACCGATCATGAGGTGGCGTTGGTGCCGCCTGAAGAAGCATCCGCAAGCCTGGAAGCCGGCGTTCACAACCGTGTCAATGAAGGGGCTACGGCTCTAAGCAATAGCAACGGTGTCGTAAATGTTAACTCTGGTACGGCGGCCTATTCACCGAGTTCTGGTGCCGTACCCGTGCGGCATCCAGTCGTACCGGCTTTTTTTGATCGTCTTCGTACCGCGCAGGACAGAGCAGTTGAAAACCACGCAAGAAATATCCGACAGCGCATGGAGGAGGGCTTGCGGGAGCGCGGCAAATTACGTCCCAACGAACGTTTTGAACAATTCCGCCAACGTCAGCTACCCCTGCGCCAGCGCCGTGCCGATGTAAATCAACCAACCAATCCCCCTGGCTCCCAGCCGTCGCAAGGGGCAGGCGTGCCTAGCGACCGCCAAGCCGCAAGACAGGCTCTTCGCGAGCAGCGGGAGGAAAGAATCCGCCAGCGGCAAGAGCGCAAGCCTCAACACCGCGATGGCAAGCGTCCCACACAATAAGCCGCTTGCGTATATCGATCTGCGCTAGTCCCTTGCCAGTCCCTGGAACTATCCCAATTCAGCGTTGACTCGGGCGGTGCAAACCCTGATTACTGGTTTATTAAGCGTGCTTTTTCTCGGGCATCGGAAGGTCCACAGCAGTTGGCCCCGAACCAATCTTGTTATTTGTGTGAACTTAGTCACAAAAGTTGTGCTGCTGCATGTCATCCTGATCAAAGCCTTGCCCGTTGAATAAATAATGGGTAAATTACCCATTTATGAAGAGTGAAGTAAACCGACGT
Organism: Polaromonas sp.; assembly: GCA_025362825.1. Lineage (GTDB taxonomy): Bacteria > Pseudomonadota > Gammaproteobacteria > Burkholderiales > Burkholderiaceae_C > Polaromonas. Next base: position 6,529 of record JANYFF010000531.1, read on the forward strand.
TTTTGTCGGCCTTCCCATTCACTGGAGATCATCATGTCAAATCGTCAATCTGCCAGCCTTTTCCTTGTCACTCTCATCGCTGCGTTGGGTGCTGCAGCGATTCCCGCTCATGCGGCGGAACACGAGGGCAACTTCGCTAAAACTCATCCGCGCAGGGACCAGGTCAATGACCGCCTTGCCAACCAAAACAAGCGAATCAAAAACGAGGTGGCTGAAGGAGAACTCTCCAAATCTCAAGCGTCCAAACTTCACAAAGAAGACCGGCAGATCCGTCAGGAGGAGCGCTTGATGGCTTCCCAAAACGGCGGTCACATCACCAAGCAAGAACAGCGCACCTTGAACCAGCAAGAGAACGCGGTCAGTCGTCAGATCGGCAAATAGTTTCAATTCAAATCAGGTAGAAGTGCGTTTGAGAGTTCGCACTTCTCGCAGAGTCAGGATTGTTCCAGGTAAATTTCATTGCGAGTTGGGGGAGGGGTGACCCTCCCCATTTTTTGCCAGTATGGCGGCAATCGTGGGAAACTATCCCTTTTGTTTGCGCTCATCTGACCATTTGCGTGGTCGTCCGCCATGAAAAGTACAGCCGAAATACTTCTCCAGGAGTCGCAGCGCATGCTCGCACCGCTGGCACACGCGCTTATCCAACAGGGCGTCACTTTTCCCCAGTTTGCTGCAACCATGAAACTGGTTTTTCTGGAAGTCGCCCGTCAGGAACTGCGTGCACGTGATCAACGTGAAACAGATTCGGCGGTCAGTGTCTTGTCTGGCGTCCACAGGAAAGAGGTACGCGCTTTGGGCACTACCACGCCAGAGGATATGTCTCCGGGTCTCACTTTGGCCTCCCAGATATTCACCCGCTGGATCACCGACCCGGCATATCGCGATGGGCATAACAAACCAAGCGAGCTACCGCGCAGTGGCCCGGATTCATTTGACGTCCTGGCCATTTCTGTGTCCAAGGACGTACACCCCCGCACTGTGCTTGAGGAGCTTATTCGTTTGGGCGTGGTAACGGTTGAGGCTGATCGCGTGCGACTGAAAGTTAGCGCCTTTGTCCCCAAGCAGGGCTTCAAAGAGACTGTGGCTTTATTTAGTCACAACGTGGCGGATCACATTGCTTCAGGAGCACACAATTTGAATTCGCAAAGCGAAGCCAAGTTTTTGGAGCAAAGTGTTTTTGCGAAAGGACTCACTGCAGAGTCCACAGAAGAATTGGGGGCCTTTGCCCGAGAGCTTTGGTCGGAGGTCGTTGAGAAGATGGTGCCCGCGGCTGAAACGCTGGTACGTCGCGACAAAGGTAAGGTCAACGCAAAACAACGCATGCGTCTTGGCGTGTATTTTTATACGGACACCCGCGATACCTTGGAAGTCAAGGCGTGACGCCATGAGATTATTGCTGCGGAATTGCCACATGTCTTTTTAAAGTGCAAGTGCCTGGAATGGCGACTGACGGTTTCGCAAAATACAATTGCAACCCCAGCTTTTGTGTTTCGAGGCAAGCGCAGTTGGGAGAAAAAGCTGTGTCGATGGGGGCGTATTCATGCAGATCGCAGGCGTGCAAGCTTGTGTCTATATTGAAATGGAGTTGAATGTATCTGATCAACTGGATACATTTAGTCTTTCAGCCACCTATTTATTGGAGAACAACCATGCCAATCATGACCGCCACACCGCAAAAACTGTTTTGGCAACTGTTGTACATCTTTCTTGGGTTGGCACCCTTCCACCAGAGCCTGGCAGTGACTTCCAGCAGCGTTTCAGCAGCCAGCACGGTCAAGGCCAAATCAGCGCCGGTGAAACCGGCCGCAGTTATTGTTACCAAAGCTGCTCCCGCAAAACCTACCAGTGTCAGCGTGAAGGCAAAACCCCAAGTTACCGCGAAGCCAGTCGTCGTGTCATCGGCCAAGCCAGCGGTAAAGGTGAACGCCAACGGGACCTCTCCGAAGTCAGCCCCCATTACCACCGCCGTATCGCAGAACCAGGTTGTCCAACCTTAACATTCTGGTCGTCGGCAAGCTTCAAGAGCTTTCGCTGCCTCTTCCACTGTTTTTTGAAAGCTAAAGATTGAAAAAGCTACTCCTACTATGCGTGTCTTGAATTACATTGCTTACGCTATCGTTTTGACAATGGCTGAAGCGGCAACCGCCCAAGGTGTCACGGCGCCTGTAAATCGCCCACCTTTGGTTATCAACAGTGCTGTTGATCCTATGGAGTCGGAGGCGCCTCCTTCAGTGGACTTCAAGCAATACCTCCAGCTGGTTCAAAAGAACAATCTGATTCTTGCTGCGCAGAAGGCCCAAATCGATATTGCAGATGCGCAGATCGCGCTGGCAGCTTTGTTTCCTGATCCTACATTCACAACTGGACTGGCTGCCTATGAAATGTCCAAAGACAAGCTTCCAGTGATCTCGACATTTGGCGTGAACTTTACGATAGAGGGCGGGCGCAAGCGGGAAGTCAGAACCGACGCCGCCCGGGCAGAAAAGGCACGCGCAGAAGCTGATTTCGTGCGCCAGATAGTTGTTGTGCAGCTTGATGCCGCCAACGCGTACATCGACCATCTGCGCGCTAAAGCCATGCAACAGTCTTGGAAAGCTGCTCTCATGCTGCTGGAGAGACTGGAGCAACACAGCCAGAACCGGCGAGATAAACCCGATGTGGTTTCCCAAGTTCAACTTCGTGCCGAAAAATTGCATGCGCAAGCGGAGCTTGATGCGGCTACCGCAGACATTTACATCGCGTCTCGAGCCATGCTGACGTTCGTGCAATCCGGAACGGCAGATATGAAGCGCCAGTTCGACGGTAGCGGCAGTCTCGAAATAGCGGCGCTCAACGATTACCAGGCTACGGTGCGGGACGGTACGCGGGAGGATGTGGTGGCAGCCCAGAAGGCGTTGGAAGCTGCATCCAGACGCGAGGATTTGTCGCGGGAGAACCGGTCACTGGACTTAAACTTTAATTTGGGCGTTAACCATTCCCGCGCGGGGGAGTACTTAAACACGCCCTTGCCCCAATCGAACAGTCTCATCGCACTGTTGACTATCCCTATTCCTTTCTCGCTACGTCAGGACGGAGATCTTCGTGCAGCGAGTGCCGCCACTACCCAGGCTATGAAACAGTATCAGGATCTTCTGCAGCGTTCGGGGCTGGAGGCGGAGCAGGCGCGGGCCAGATATGCAGCGGCGTTAAGTCAAATGCAAAAATACAGCGCTAGTTCTGAAATGACTGCGAATACCTTGAGATCGCATGCAGAACTCTATTTCGCGAATAAGTCAGAACTGAGCGATGTGATTTTGCTGATCAAACTGAACAATGAGTCAAATACTTTCAAGATTGAAGCCCAGGCTGGTCACGCTCGCAGCATGGCCGTTCTGCTGAGCCAGGCGCGTAAGCTGCAGGCAATGCGCTATGGGAACACCTGAAAAGACGCTGAGTACATGTCGCTGTTTTGATTTCAAAAGGCTAAGTAAGCTCTCCTCCTCCGCTAAATTGACAACATGGGAACGCGAACGCACCGATGTTCATTTCAATTCCAGGAACTGAAATACACGCACCAGACGGCGATCAAATTTAACCGGAGTTTGGCAATCCACTTTGTCGGATTGACCGAATAATTTTTGCGAACCCAAGTGGCTCGTTATGTTGATGTCTGACACCAGCCAAAAGGTCATGCCATGGTCTTGCTACTGCACCATGCTGAATCCTTTGTGATTGCGAACCATCGGGTTTGAATCGGGTTGTGCCGTTGGCCAGACAAACGTAAAAGCATACCTATGAAGGTTGCCAACGCACCAGTAGCCACGCCGGCAGACAAGCTTGTCCAATGTCCCTTCAGGCGTTGAATCCACCCACGCGATTACATCGTCTGCACCACCGGCGCGCTACTGCGACATCGCACGCTTTTCCCCCGATGGGCAGTTGATGCAGCGCGTGCGGGTGCCGGTACCGCGTCCGACAAGTGGCTGCTTTGGCGGTGATAACCTCGATACGCTCTATGTCACCAGCGCGTCGCTGCGTCTGAACGAAGAGGAGTTAGCAGGTGCGCCGCTTTCAGGTTCTCTGTTCGCGCTGAGCCTGCCGAATGTGCGGGGCCTTCCCGACACCGCCTTCGCTGGTTGACGAACCTTGCGGCATGACCGCGCTTTCACGTCAGCGGATTGCAGGTGCTTGCCGCTGCAGCGCGCAAGGCCAGGTCATTGGCGCAAATTTGTGCTTCTACCTTTGATGCAAATGCCAGCCTCGGATGGTGGTTCGCCACGAAAAAGCAGTATTCAAAGCGGCTCAGCTGCGAAACACGACACCAGAAGGAAACCATCTTGCGGGCTGGTGAGAGCCCCAAAAAAAGTCCGTGTTGTTCGTCTGCACCGCCCTCAAGCTGCTGCAACCAGCAATAGGTGCCTGTGCGGACTGTCCCTGCAGTGGTGATGAGCCGTCCTCTTACTCCGTAGGGCATTGAGATCTCCGTTGGTGCCCTAGTATCCTCTAGGCGGAGTCTTGTCTGTACGTTGCCCAACATAGTCTGAAAGTAAATCATGGAGCCGTCCTACAACGCGGGCGGAATCCGTGAAGTCCTTGCCGGGCTGCGTTTCACGGGCCGTGCGTCCCCACGGGCGTTGTTGCACCCCAATGTTTACTGTTCGGCGAAGGCGCGTTCAATTACAAAGTCACCGGGTTTGGACGTGTTGCCTTCCTTGAAGCCGCGGCCCTCGAGCATGTGCTTGAGGTCTTTGAGCATGTGCGGGCTGCCGCAAATCATCACGCGGTCATGGGCGGCATCAAGCTGGGGCAGCTTGAGGTCGTCGAACATTTTGCCGGATTCCATCAGATCGGTCACCCGTCCCATGGTGCGGTAGGACTCGCGCGTTACTGTCGGGTAGTACAGCAGCTGCTTCGAGATCATCTCGCCCAGAAACTCATGTTTAGGCAAATGGTCCACGACAAGGTCGTGATAGGCCAGCTCGTCCGCCTGGCGCACGCCGTGCACCAGAATGACTTGCTCGAAAGCTTCATAGGTGGCCG
>JANYFF010000539.1 GCA_025362825.1 Polaromonas sp.
GCCGTCCACGTCGGCATCGCTCAGGATGCACACCTTGCCATAGCGCAGGCCGCTCATGTCCGGCGTATCGTCCGGGCCGTGCGGGTCAACGCCAATCGCCACTGCAATATCGTGAATCTCGGTGTTGGCAAACAGGCGGTCGCGCTCAACCTCCCACGTATTGAGCACTTTGCCACGCAGCGGCAAAATGGCCTGACTTTCCTTGTCCCGACCCATCTTGGCGCTGCCGCCGGCAGAATCTCCCTCAACTAGAAAGACCTCGTTGTGCGCTAAATCCTTGCTTTCGCAATCGGTCAGCTTGCCGGGTAACACGGCAACGCCTGAGCCTTTGCGTTTTTCAACTTTCTGGCCGGCTTTCTGGCGTGTCTGAGCGGCCCGGATGGCCAGTTCGGCGAGCTTTTTGCCGTATTCAACATGGTGGTTCAGCCACAACTCCAGCGCCGGACGCACATAACTCGAAACCAGCCGAACGGCATCCCGGGAATTCAGGCGCTCCTTGATCTGCCCCTGGAATTGCGGGTCAAGCACCTTGGCCGACAACACATAACTGGCCCGGGCAAAAACGTCTTCCGGCAGCAGCTTGACGCCTTTTGGCAAGAGCGAGTGCAGCTCAATAAAGCTTTTGACAGCTGTGAAAAGACCATCACGCAGCCCGCTTTCGTGGGTGCCGCCCGCGCTCGTAGGAATCAGGTTGACGTAACTTTCACGCACCGGCTGACCATCTTCGGTGAAAGCAACACACCAGCCGGCCCCCTCGCCTTCGGCAAAGCTGTCGTGGGATGCATCGGCATAGCCCTCACCCTCGAACATCGGGATCACCAGATCGCCGTTGAGCGTCTGCAGCAGATAGTCACGCAGTCCGCCCTTATAGAGCCAGGTTTGTGTTTCCTTCGACTTTTCGTTGATCAGCGTGACGCTGACACCCGGCATGAGCACAGCCTTGCTGCGCAAAAGATGCGCCAGTTCGGCCATCGGCAGCGCTGGAGACTCAAAATACTTGGCATCAGGCCAGGCCCGCACCGACGTTCCGCACTTGCGATCGCCTTCACCGGCCTTGCGCAGGTCGAGCTTTTCGATCACATCGCCGCCAGAAAACACCAGCCGGGCCACCATACCTTCGCGGTAAGAAGTTACCTCAAGGCGTTTTGACAGCGCATTGGTCACGCTCACACCCACGCCGTGCAGGCCGCCCGAAAAGCTGTAGGCCCCGCCCTTGCCTTTGTCAAACTTGCCGCCCGCGTGGAGCCGGGTGAACACCAGTTCGATCACCGGTGCTTTTTCTTCAGGATGGAGTCCGACCGGAATACCGCGCCCGTCATCCTCGACGCTGACCGAACCATCGGCATGCAGGGTGACCTTGAGCTTCTTGCCATAGCCTGCGAGAGCTTCATCGGCCGAGTTGTCCAGCACTTCCTGGATGATGTGCAAGGGGTTATCGGTACGCGTATACATGCCCGGACGCTGCTTGACAGGCTCCAGGCCCTTCAGCACGCGTATCGAGCTTTCGGAGTATTCAGGGGGTAATTTGACAGCCATGAGGTATCGGTTATTTACGGCGATTGTAATGGGCACTTCGCCAGAAGCTGTATAAAACAACAGTTCGGTATCGTGCCAGTACAACATCCGCGTCGGCAAAAGCAATGCATTGTCGTTAAAGTACCCGGATGTCTTCAACTGCCAATCCGCCTTCTCAAACCATTTCAATGCGACAGGTGCTGATGTGTGGTGCGGCAATCGTCACGCTGTCCATGGGCATCCGCCATGGCTTCGGGCTGTGGCTCCAGCCAATTACCCAGGCCCAAGGTTGGACCCGCGAAACCTTTGCGTTTGCCATCGCTATACAGAATCTTTCCTGGGGTATTTTTGGCATTTTCGCCGGCATGGTGGCTGACCGGTTTGGCGCTTTTCGGGTCATCATTGGCGGCGCCGTACTGTATTCGCTGGGTTTGATCGGAATGGCCCTGGCACCGACAGGCTTTGTGTTTACGCTGACGGCCGGCGTGTTGATTGGCGCGGCCCAGGCCGGGACAACCTATGCCGTGATTTATGGCGTCATAGGACGCAACATATCAGCAGATAAGCGGTCCTGGGCCATGGGGGTGGCGGCTGCGGCTGGCTCGTTTGGCCAGTTCCTGATGGTGCCGACCGAGGGCTTTTTGATCAGCAGCCTCGGCTGGCAGCAGGCCCTGCTGGTGCTGGCAGGTGCGGTTTTGCTGATCACACCGCTGGCGATGGGCCTGCGCGAAAGCGGTTTTGGTGGCGGGCAGCTTGCAAAACGCGAGCAGTCCATTGGACAGGCGCTGCGGGAGGCTTTCAAATACCCGAGCTTCCGGTTCCTGATGGCCGGCTATTTTGTTTGCGGCTTTCAGGTGGTCTTTATCGGCGTACACATGCCCAGTTACCTGAGGGACAAGGGCCTGTCGCCACAAGTGGCCGGTTACGCGCTGGCACTGATCGGCCTGTTCAACGTTTTTGGCACCTATGCCACGGGGGTGCTCGGCCAGAAGATGCTCAAGAAGAATATCTTGGCGACGATTTATTTCTCTCGGGCCGTGGTCATCACCGTCTTTTTGCTCGCGCCGCTGAGCCCGACCAGTGTGTATATTTTTGCCGCGCTGATGGGCCTGCTGTGGCTGTCTACGGTGCCGCCGACCAACGCGGTTGTGGCGCAGATTTTCGGCATTCAGCACCTGTCCATGCTCAGCGGCTTTATCTTCTTCAGTCACCAGATTGGCTCCTTCCTGGGGGTCTGGCTGGGCGGTTACATGTATGACCGGACCGGTAGTTACGACATCGTCTGGTACATCGCGATTGCGTTGGGCATATTTGCGGGTCTCATTAATTTACCGGTTCGGGAAGTGTCCATCCCACGCGCCGTGGCCAGCCCGCAGCCGCTGGGGGCCTGACGTGCGCCGCCAGCTGATTCTGAAATCCGCCGTCTGGGCAGGCGTTACCGGCGTATTGCTGCTGGTATTTGCCCTGTACACGCGGCCGGATTTTCTGGTCACACTTGCCAATCAGGTGTGGGGCTGCTTTTAACCCTTTACAACACTTTTTTGAGGCCTTTTCGGTCTGCACCCCAAGAAATACGGGCACTACACGCTATGAAAATAATAGTAATAACCGGCGCATCCGACGGCATTGGGGCAGAAATGGCACGTCAGCTGGCAACCCGCCATGGCGCCGATCTTGGCTTGGTGCTGGCGGCGCGCGACGAAACCCGGCTTGGCCAGGTCGCGGCACAATGCGCGGCCCTGGGGTCACAGGCATTGGTGGTCAAAACGGACGTCAGCCTGGAGCCCGCCTGCCGCGAACTGATAAGCAAAACAGTGACGCATTTTGGCCGGATCGACGCACTCATTAATAACGCCGGTATGTCTGCGCAAGCGCTTTTTTCGGACGTCAAGGCCGAAGACCTCGCCTGGTACGAACAGCTGATGCGCATCAATCTGTGGGGCAGCGTCTGGTGCACACATGCAGCGCTTCCCTGGCTGAAGCAAAGTCGCGGCAGCATTGTCGCGGTATCCAGCCTGGCCGGCCTGATTGGCGTGCCGGGCCGCACGGCTTACAGCGCCACCAAATTCGCCATGACAGGATTTTTCGAAGCTCTCCGGGCAGAACTCCGGGGCGCCGGTGTCAGCGTCACAACAACCTATCCAGGCGTGGTTTCGACCAACATTCGCTACCACGGCCTGAACGCAGCCGGGGTTGCCGCGGGCTCTAGCGGATTAAAGGAGGACGACGCCATGAGTGTGGAAGAATGCGCCCGCCTGATCCTGCAGGGCATGGACGATCGCCAGCGCGAAGTCGTCATGACGGCCAAGGGCAAGGTCGGCCGCTGGCTCAAGCTGATGGCGCCCGCCCGCGTTGAGGCCATGGCGCTGGCCGCACTCAAGGACGAGGTCAAGCCACATTGACAAATATGGCCCCCACGCTTGTCGCTTTGCGTACTACGCTGCCCTCCGAGGGGGCTGTGCTTGCTTGGGGCGGCCCTGCACGGCGCACGGCCTGATGCATTTCAGCCTGCTCCCCTCACGCTGGGTACAGCGCTGGTCACACCTCGTCAAGCCCGGAGGCACTGTGCTGGACGTGGCCTGTGGCCATGGACGCCATGCAAAGTGGTTTTACCAGCTAAATCACCCGCTAGCTGTAGTAGATCGGTCACAAGATGCTATCGAATCCATAGCAATACCTGACCAGACATGCGAAAAGGTGGTAGCCGACATTGAAAACGGTCCCTGGCCCTTTACCGACCGCCAATTCGACGCAGTGGTCGTTACCAACTACCTCTGGCGCCCGATCATGCCCACTTTGCTGGCCAGTCTGGCGCCCGGCGGCGTGCTGATTTACGAAACCTTTACCCAAGGTAACGAGACGGTAGGCAAGCCCTCCAGCCCCGATTTTCTGCTGCGGCACGGAGAACTGCTGCACATATGCAAGGACTTGCGGGTAGTCGCTTTTGAAGATGGTTTTGAAGACGGTTTTACCCCGGGCGAAGCCACCCACACGCCACGTTTCGTGCAGCGGATCGCTGCCGTCCGTGAAGATGCGGATGACGGCAGGCAGTCAGGTTCGGCAGACCCCGCGTTCCGGGTACCGCGGCGCTATGGATTGGCCTAGGCTCTGGGTAGAATGCAGGATTGGCTTTCGACCACCTTCTACCAATGTTTGATGCAGGCCCCTGTCCAGGCCTCTGAAGTTCAACCCAAGACATGAAAACTATTAATGGAAGCATTGTTGCACTTGCAACGCCCTTGTACGAAGACGGCAAAGTCGATTACCCGACCCTGCGCAAACTTGTGGACTGGCACATCGCCGAGGGCACGGACTGCATTGGCGTGGTCGGCACGACTGGCGAATCGCCAACCGTCAATGTTGAGGAACACTGCGAAATCATCCGCGTGTCTGTCGAGCAGGCCAAAAAACGCGTGCCCATCATGGCCGGTTGCGGCGCCAACTCGACAGCCGAGGCAATCGAGCTTGCAAAGTTTGCAAAGCAGGTGGGCGCGGATTGCCAGTTGCAGGTGGTGCCCTATTACAACAAGCCTACCCAGCAGGGCCAGTACCTGCACTTCAAGGCCATCGCCGAAGCTGTCGGCGACCTGCCCTGCGTTCTTTACAACGTCCCCGGCCGTACCGTCGCGGACATGGCGCATGCCACCGTGTTGCGGCTGGCAGAAGTCCCCGGTATTGTGGGTATCAAGGAAGCCACCGGCAACATCGAACGTGCGCAGTGGCTCATCAAGGAGGTCCCCGAAGGCTTTGCCGTCTATTCTGGTGATGACCCAACCGCTGTGGCGCTGATGCTGTGCGGTGGCCAGGGAAACATCAGCGTAACGGCCAATGTAGCGCCCCGCCTGATGCATGAGCTGTGCAAGGCCGCAGTGGCGGGCGATGCAAAAACCGCGATGCAGCTCCAGATGAAATTGCTGCCGCTGCACAAACACCTGTTTGTCGAAGCCAACCCGATTCCGGTCAAGTGGGCCATGGCCCGCATGGGCTTGTGCGGCCCGGCATTGCGCCTGCCCATGACACCTCTGGAAGCATCCAATGAAGCGACCGTTGAAGGCGCTTTGCGCCTTTGCGGTTTGGTCTGATTTTTAAGGAACCCTCAAGTGAAGAAATCGCAAAAACGCACTGGTCCGTCGACAGCAAAAAGAGCCGTCACTGCAGTTGCACTGCTTACAACGCTGCTGGCAACCGGATGCTCCAGTGTGGGTGACCTGCTCAAGGGCGACAAGGTGGACTACAAGTCCAGCGGCAAAGGTGGTGTTTCGCTTGACGTTCCACCCGACCTGACCCAGCTGTCCCGGGAAACTCGTTACGTGGTGCCAGGCTCGGCCGTCAGCGCAAGCGCCTACCAGACAGGCCAGGTTTCACAGACCGTTCCGATTGCCGCGACGAACGTTGGAGATGTGCGGATTGAACGTGCTGGCAACCAGCGCTGGCTGGTCGTCAAACGTCCTGCCGATAAGCTCTGGACGCCAGTGCATGATTTCTGGCTTGAAAACGGTTTTCTGCTCAGTCTCGACCAGGAAAACCTCGGCATCATGGAAACCGACTACGCTGAGAACCGCGCCAAACTGCCGCAGGATTTCATTCGGGAAAAACTTGGGAAACTGCTCGATAACCTGTATTCAACCGGTGAGCGCGACAAGTTCCGTACCAGGCTGGAGCGCAATGCTGCAGGCGAGACTGAAATTTATATAAGCCACCGGGGCATGGTCGAAAAAGTCAAACCGGGCAACGCCAGCGTAGGCCAGCCAGGCGGCGATACGGTATGGGAACCCAGAGCAGCCGACCCGGAACTCGAAGCTGAATTCCTGCGCCGCCTGATGGTGAAACTCGGCGTCACACAAGAACAGTCCAAAGCGCTCGTGGCCGTTGGCGCCGCGAGAAGCACCTCACGTGTGGCCAATGTCAATGGGACACCTGTCGTCCAGATTGATGAGGATTTCGATCGCTCGTGGCGTCGCGTGGGTCTCGCCCTGGACCGCACAGGCTTCACGGTGGAAGACCGTGACCGCACGCAGGGAACATACTTTGTGCGTTATGTAGATCCCACTACAGACAAAAAAGAGCCTGGCTTTCTGAGCAAGCTGTTCAGCGGCTCAGCACCTGCAACTCCACCCCTGAAATATCGCATTACCGTGAAGGGCCAGGGGAATACAACTACCATCTCCGTCCTGAATGCCCAGGGCGTTGCAGAATCGTCTGCAAACGCCCAGCGCATCGTCCAGGTGATTGCAGACGACCTGCAATAAGGCCAGCCTGCAGGAGACGTATTGAGATTCAGGAGCCTGGGTAGTGGCAGCACGGGCAACGCCACTGTCATTGAGTCTGGCGGTCTGCTGCCTTTCAGGATGCTCGTGGATTGCGGCCTGGGGATAAAGCAGTTGCAGTATCGGCTGCTCAGGGCTGGCCTGCAACCCGAAGACATCAACGCGATATTTATTACCCACGAGCACGGCGATCACATCGGATGCGCCCGTGCCATGGCGCTTCGTTATAGGATACCGGTGTGGATGAGCAAGGGCACCCATGCCGCCATCGGCTCACCAGACTTTGATGGCCTGCTTCACATAGCGCGTGATGGACAAACCATTGAAACGGGTGGCTTGCAGATCACGCCGTTTACCGTGCCACATGATGCCCGCGAGCCGCTCCAGCTGACTTGCACCGATGGCGCATCAAAATTAGGCGTGCTGACAGATCTGGGACACGCAACAACACACGTCATGTCTCATCTTGCAGATTGCAACGGATTGCTGCTGGAGTTCAACCACGACGCTGACTTGCTGGAGCAATCGAGCTATCCGTTTTTCCTGAAGCGGCGCGTGGGCGGCCTGTATGGTCATCTGTCGAACCACGCCGCAGCAGAAATTACCCGCGAATTACTGCATGAAGGACTCATCCACATCGTGGCGGCACATCTGAGCATCCAGAACAACCGGCCGTCGCTGGTCCAGGATCTACTCGCACAAACACTGTCGCGTGCGGCGGCCGACATAGTTGTCGCCAAACCGGATGAAGGCTGCGGCTGGCTCCAGCTTTAAGCCGTGATTGAAAATCAGGCGGACATAAAAAAGCCGCCTTGCGGCGGCTTTTTCATACGTGAAGAGATTACTTCTTCATCGAATCTTTAGCAGCATCAGCAGCTTTTTTGGCTGCATCGCCAGCTGCACCGGCTGCGTCTTTGGCGGCGCCAGCAGCATCCTTGGCAGCGTCAACAGCTGCACCAGCGGCAGAAGCGGCTTGCGTAGCGGCGCCAGCAGCAGCAGAAGCGGCGCCAGCGGCGGCCTCAGCAACAGGTGCGGGAGCAGGTGCTGGAACAACAACAACGGCTGGAGCAGGAGCAGCTTCTTCTTTTTTGCCGCAAGCAGCGAGGGCAACAGCGGCAACCAGAGCGGCCAAAACGAGAGATTTATTCATTTTTACTATCCTTGAAGATTAAAGAAAACAATTTCCGGAAATTGTCAAAAGACCGGACAGGTCCAATTGTCATTTGACCGGGCGAAAGGACTCGAGCTCTTTCACCCAACTTGTGATTATAGCCCGGATTCATAAGGGCTAAATGCAGGCCAGGATACCGAGAAAAACCCTTACCCGCGTCAAACCCAGCTGTGTAAAAAAGGGCGCCAGCAGTCTCAAATTCCCAGGGTAGTTGCCGGAAATGCCGGTGAACTCCGGCGCAGACAATCATCCAGCCTCTCCCTGAGCGCTAAGCGGCGCGCAGCCTCAGGCCCGGCCACGCCAGCGCAATGCTTGAGGTCAAGCCGCTGAAAAACCCAGACCGGACTCCACAGCGCACTCGGAAAATCATCGGCTGAAATGGCCGAATTGCCGCGGCAATCCACAATGTGCGCCCAGGTTCGCCGCCAACTTGTAAAGCGTGCGTGGCGACGCAACACGCCATCATAATTTTTGGCCAGCATGGTTAGCTTTCGTCCCGACTTTGACCAGTCGTTCAAAGCCTGCGCCACGACACGTTCGCCCAGCGGCCAGTCTTCAAAAGTGCTGTCGCTCAGTATGATTTCGCGCCAGCCCTGCGCGGCAGCGGTCGCAAAGGCCAGCCTTAAGAGTTCGGCGAATTCGGCAGGCCCGCTAAAACGTCCTTGTGGTAAAGCAGGCAACGAAGCATCAACCGGCATTTCATCTGCCACAGGACTACCCCTTTACTGTTTTAAGCCACCCTGCTTCATGCCAGTCTGCGAGCAGGTCCAGTGCGGCCGTGCTGGCCTTGCGCAAAGCCGGCGCAGGCAACAAGCGCGCGTTGGCGAGCGAATGCATCAGCCGCGCATCGGCACCTCTGGCCCTGTAGCTTTCGCCGTTGATAAAGATATGGTGGGCGTCATACATCATCCGGGTACGCGCATCCAGTTGAATGGTACTTTCCCCACCCGAGAAATCGCACCCCGCAGCGGGCTCATCAAACCACACAGAAGGCTTTGGTGTCGTCATGTATTCGCCCAGCGCGCAAGCAATGGCGAGCGGGTCTTTCAGCGCATCGATTACCGCCTGGCTTGCAAAAGCGGTCATGGCGTCCGGCAAGGCAGCCGGCGTCGCAGTCGCCGGCTGTCCGCCATCCCTGTAACGGCCTGAAATAGCGCCTTTCGCTGCGTCCGCGACAGCATCATCACTAAACTCTGCCAGGCGATGCAACAACTCTGCCGCGAGCTCGTGTTTGGCCGGTGCCGTGAATCCAATGGAATAGGTCATGCAGTCCCCGGATTTGCCATCCCCGGAGCTTCCTGCTTCTGCAAGGCCGTCATGCGCATACCGTGGTGGCAGGTAAAGCATGTCTCCGGCTTCGAGCAGGTATTCCTCTTCAGGCTCAAAATTCTGCAGGATTTTCAGCGGCACATCAGGTTGCAGTGTGAGGTCTTTTTGCCGACTTATTTTCCAGCGGCGCTGGCCACTGGCTTGCAACAAAAAAACGTCATAGCTGTCGAAGTGTGGTCCCACACCACCGCCTGCCGTTGCAAAGGAAATCATCAGGTCATCAAGGCGCGCATCCGGCACGAAACGAAACTGCCGCAGCAACTCATGCGCCTTCTGGTTGTGTAAATCCACGCCTTGCACCAGCAACGTCCAAGCGGGCTGGCTGAGCGGCGGAAGACCTCGCCCGGCAAAAGGTCCCTGCTTCATACGCCAGCCTGTTTTATTGTGAACAATCAGCCGTGACTCCACGCCGTCCCGCGCGGCCAACCCGAAAAGCTCCGCTCTTGTCAGCAGAGGCTTGAATCCGGCAATCGCCTGACGTACCACTAATGGCTTTTTCTGCCAGTGCCGCCGCATGAATTGTGCGGGGCTCAAACCGCCCAGAAGGGAAAGGGGTTCATTTACATCCATGGGACAATTGTCTGATGAAAATCACTTCACATTGCGTCGTTGCCCTCACTTGGACGCTAAAAGACACACTGGGTGAGGTGCTGGACGAACTCGACGACCCGGTTGAGTTTTTGCTCGGCGGAAATGACCTGCTTGCAGCTATCGAACAACCACTGCAGGGGCATGAGCCCGGTGACAAGCTTGATCTGCACCTGGAACCAGAACAGACCTTCGGCGACTATGACGAGCACCTTGTATTCCTGGAAGCACGCGGCGCATTTCCTTCAGTGCTTGAAGAAGGCATGACTTTCGAAGGCGCCGGCTTGCCAGACGGCATGAACCCCGATATTCCACGGAACAATATTTACACTGTCACCGAAATTTATCCGGAACATGTTGTTCTTGACGGCAACCATCCACTCGCAGGTATTGCCATCCGGTTGAGCCTGAAAGTCGAATCGGTTCGTGAAGCAACCGAAGCCGAGATCGGCGAAGGCTCCCTGGGCACCGGCTTTTTTCGTGTTGAGCCAAGCGCACCGGGAAACGAGACCCTTCATTAAAGGATCGGTGAGCAGGGCGAGCTGCTGCGGACAAATCAGTTGCAGCCACCCGATCACTCGACATCAATTGCGATAGAGCTGACCATTCTGGATACGCACCCGATCGCCGGGGCGAAAGTCGTTTGCCGAAGCGAGGTCATACGAACGAAAAGCGCCGTTTTCTGTTTGTACTGAGACGCGGTAAGTGTCGTATCCGCCCTGCGTGTTGCTGTTGCGCTGGATTGCATTGCCGGCGACAGCGCCACCAACACCGCCCGCAATGGTTGCCAAGTCACGACCTGAACCGCCACCTAATTGATGACCAATCACAGCACCAGCGAGGCCGCCAATCACCGCACCCGCACCATTGGTCTGGTTGGGGTTTTGCGTACGGATGACTTCAACGTTGGTCACGCGTCCATATTCAACATAGTTGTTTGAACCATTATTGGCAGGGTACGAGTTGGCCGGATAAGTGGCGACAGGCGCCTGTGGATACGATGAGGAATAGTCCGGGGGCGGCGCAGCGCAGGCCGTAAGCCCTGCAACAACTCCAGCGGCGAGCGTAAGACGTAATGAAGTGCGCATGGAAATTCTCCTTAAAGGGTTGAACGGCAGGGAGCCTGGTCTGGCCCCTGATGACCTTATTACAGCCCCGGTTCAATCTCCCAAAGGTGGGTTTACTGCGCACAAGCGCCTAAGCTGCGTGGCAGCATGTCTGTAGGCTAATGCCGACCGTTCAAGCCTTGCCCGTAGAGCCGTAGCCACCTTCGCCGCGCTGGGTAGCCGCGAATTCCGTTACGACATTAAATTCAGCCTGTACGACGGGAACAATCATCAGTTGGGCAATGCGCTCCAGCGGTTCAATAGTGAACGGCACATCGCTGCGATTCCATGCACTGACCATTAGTTGCCCCTGGTAATCGCTATCGATAAGCCCCACGAGGTTACCCAATACGATGCCATGCTTGTGACCAAGCCCGGAGCGCGGCAATATCAGTGCCGCATACCCGGCGTCCTTCAGGTAAATGGCGATGCCAGTCGGCACCAACTGCCAGGCATTGGCCGCCAGTGTCAGCGGCGCATCCAGGCAAGCCCGCAAGTCGAGGCCGGCGCTGCCGGGCGTGGCGTAATTTGGCAGATTGTCCTGCAAACGCGAGTCAATGATGCGAACGTCAATTTTCATGGTGCGAGTGGTTTGTTTTGCAAGGTGATTCTGGAAGCAATTTCTCGCACCAATTGCCTCGCGAGAGAGAGTTTGGATGCACGCGGCAATTCAGTCGCGCCCTGCGCATCGATCAGCAACACCGTATTGTGGTCCTGCCCGAAGGTGTCGGGGCCGATGTTTCCGACCAGCAGCGGAACCTGCTTGCGCAGGCGCTTGGCCTGTGCATTGGACAGCAGGTCATGGCTCTCGGCAGCAAAGCCGACACAATACAGGCGGCCGTCCCGGGCCGCAGGTGATTGCGCCACGGTTGCCAGGATGTCCTGGTTTTCCATGAAGGTTAGCTGCGGCGCAGCCCCGGAGCCATCCTTCTTGATTTTTTGCTGTGAAGGCGTCGCAACCCGCCAATCAGCCACCGCCGCCGTTGCTATGAAAACAGTAGCGACATGCGCCCGTATTTCGGTGGCTTCAAGCATGTTTTGTGCTGATTTGACGTTGATTCGCGTTACTCCGCGCGGTGTTTCCAGACTGACTGGGCCGGCCACCAGCGTGACCTCTGCGCCGGCTTCACGTGCGGCACGGGCAATGGCAAAACCCATCTTGCCGCTTGACAGATTGGTAATGCCGCGCACCGGATCAATCGCCTCATAGGTCGGACCCGCGGTGACCAGCACGCGCTGGCCCGCCAGCACTTTGGGCGTGAAGAAGGCAATCACATCTTCGAGCAATTGTGCGGGCTCCAGCATGCGGCCGTCACCCGTCTCACCGCAGGCCTGAAAGCCGTTTCCCACACCCAGCACAGTGGCGCCATCGGCTTCAAGCTGCACAAAATTGCGTTGGGTGGCAGGGTGGGCATACATCTCGCGGTTCATCGCCGGGGCCACCAGCAAAGGCACCTTGTCGATGCGGCGCGCCAGGCACATCAGACTGAGCAGGTCGTCAGCGCGGCCGTGCAGCAGTTTTGCCATGAAGTCAGCGCTCATGGGCGCCACCACAAGGGCGTCGGCCTCGCGCGACAGGTTGATGTGCGCCATGCTGTTGTCTTCGCGGCTGTCCCACTGGCTGGTATAAACCGGCCGGCCGCTGAGCGCCTGCATGGTGACCGGCGTGATGAACTGCTCCGCCGCTTCGGTCATAACAACCTGTACTGTTGCGCCAGCCCTGATAAGCGCACGGCACAACTCGGCTGCCTTGTAGCAGGCGATGCCGCCCGACAGGCCCAGCACGATGTGTTTTCCGTCCAGTTCCAGCGGCGCGGCGCCTTGCTGGCTGGTTTCCTGAACATTGGCTAAATTTGTCATGGTTGGCAATGTATCAGCTTGTGCGCCTTCGCTGTTGGCCTGAACGTCACCGCCTATAATCTTCATTTCCCACCTCTGCGGACTTGCAGTTCGTATCTGACATGACCAAATTTGTCTTCGTCACCGGCGGTG
>JANYFF010000551.1 GCA_025362825.1 Polaromonas sp.
AATCTCTTGCTATAGCACAACAGGGACACACCTTTACTGACGCAGAGCGGCTCCTACTACAGCAGCTGCAGATACCCTTTGTGGACGCGTCAACCCCAGAGTGCAGGCAGGGGTTTACTACTGTGGGTGTACCTGTGGGCACTAAGCGCTACGTGCAAGAACACCTGAGCAAGATGCTGCTAGACAAGAGCCTGTGGAGACTTGCATGGCAGCTGATTGGCATGGCTGAGACTAATCTGCAAGCAGCCATGATCATCTTCAGGGGCTCACTCACACGCAGGTTCGGGTACATGGCTAGGAATGTTGATCCACGAGACAGTGCAGCTTGGCTCAGCGGATTCGACGGGCTGTGTGCATGGGTGCTTGAGCGCATGCTGCACCTACATGGCTCAACAAGTGCGGCAGACATACAGCAGGACATCATCTCGGCATGCCTCGCAGGAGACTGTGATGCGGCGAGTAGCCCTGAGTCACTGGTTATGCAGACTGCGGGACCTGTAGGACTGAAGGCGCTCCCTCTCAAGATAGCACGACTAAGACAAGGAGCAGGGGGCCTTGGCCTCTCCAACCAGGGCATCACCTGCACAGCAGCCTATGTAGCGCAACTACAGGTCACATTGAGACCTAGCCTTGAGCATGTCATGGACGACACAGAACAAGCACCATCAGGTTTCGCCTCCTATCCTGCAGTCACAGCCTATCGCGCAGCTCTACACAGTTTGCAACGCAGCACTGACCTATCACAGAGACACATGAAGCGTGGTGCTAGTACTGAGGCCTTGCAGTGGGCCCTCAACACTAACAACAACCTGTTCAGCGGTGACGAGGCAGCTCTGCAGGCTGTGTTCGCAGAGTGTTTGAGACTGGAAGACAAGCAGTTAGAGATCGATGCAGAGCAGGGTCAGGATGAGGGGACTAATGTTCCACGTACAGCACAGCAAAACAATACCAATGCAGTACTGGGACAGCAAACCTCGAACTCAGATCAGACGAGCAACGATGACAGCAGCAACAACAAGTGCAAGGGGTTACAGCGACGCCTTACAGTACTGTTCCACCAGCAGGCAATGAAGGATACTATGACACTACTGGAGCGTGCAGGAGACAGCGGTCGACTCTTTCTAGCGCAGCTTCGCAGTCAGCGTGCACCATTTGCGATGGCGTGGCTAGGACATGCTGGCCTAGCAGAGATGTCTACTGTGGAGACTGCTACTATGCTACTCATCAGCCTAGGCATTGAGCCCTGGGGTCTGAATGGTCGTGATGCAGATGCAGAGCTGCAGTGCTGTTTCTGCGGTGGCGAGAGACCCACAGCAGTTCACATGATGGGGTGCTCCAAGCAGCATATCCGTGGACACAATGCGGTGCACACAGGTCAGAAGCGATATCTGCAACGCAGTCTCAGAGCTATTGGCTTCACTGCGAGTGAGGTGTTCAATGAGCTTGGTACTATGTACACAGTACCAGTCGGTACGCAACACTCCCTTCAAGCTGACACTGCTCTAGCTCGTGGCAGTCTGAGCCTGTGTGGTGATGATGTACTAGCCAAACAGGGCATTGTACTGGACACTAGCGCTACTGCTCCTACCACCAAGACTAATCTTGCTGGAGTCAAGTCTAATGCAGCTCTTACTGATGGCTATGCTAGCGCAAGACGAGAAGCAGACAAGCACAGGCATCACGCTGGTCGGTATATCACTAGTAGGTGGAAGTTTGTTCCTTTTGTATAGGAAGCACATGAGCGGATGGGCAAAGAAGCAGCAGAGATACTAGGCTACATTGCAACTGAAGCATCGCAGCGCAGTGGGGGCAGCAAGTATGATATTGCTTCAAAGAGGTCGCGCATACTGGTTTCTCTCAAGAGCGGTCTCAGCACATCATTAGCAGTACAGATGGCGCAACGTATCTTCGGTCATGTGCGTGGCTCAGCAGTACACGGTCTATATGCGCATCCCATCTCAGCTTTGCTCAGTTTAGATAAGGAGTAGGATGACAGGAGAGCAGAGTGACAGACAGCATGTGACCCCTGCCCTGTTCAGGGTCTCTACAATGAATTCGATTGTACAAGAGCAATCTGTGCTGATCACGTCGCTCACTGCTCAGCTTGCTGATATCAAGCAGAGACTGTAGACTG
>JANYFF010000554.1 GCA_025362825.1 Polaromonas sp.
CCGGCGAGGTCTTGCCGCCAGGGGCGCGGAACAGCGGAAGCGGCGCCTTGCCTGTGATGGTCTGCAGACGGGTGTTGGACTTGCCGATTTCTTCGCAATACTGTTTTGCCGTCCAGCTGAAGTCTCGGCCTTCGTCGGGCCCGGCGGACGGGCGGATGCGGAAAGTGGCTGACTCGCCTTTAACATCGCCGCGCCAGTAGGAATGGTTGTAGGTGTGCGAGGCAAACTCATGGCCCTCGGCGGCGCGGGCCTTCCACCACGGTGCCCAGTGATCCCCCAGGCTGCCGTCACCGGTTTTGGTGCGTTCATTGGCCGCAAAAAACGTCACCTTGACCTGGTGTTTGTTCAACACCTCGGCGATCAACGGCGCGACTTCCATATGGCCAGTGTCCAGGGTCAGGTAAACAGGTTTGCAACCCGGCGCAGGCGCTGAAGCGGTTTTTTGTGCATTTTGGGTATCAATAGTGCCCGCTGCCCATGATGAATGGGCGCCTGCAGCTATGAAAACCATAGCAACCACGGAACGAAGGCGATCCTTCGACAAGCTCAGGACGAACGGGTCAGAAGTGAGCAACCGTGGGGGCATACCTATCTAGCCGCGTGATCCAGAGTCCAGACGCCGTGTGGACTTTTTCCGACGTTAACCTGGCGCACGATCTTGCGGGTGGCAACGTCAATCACGGTCAGTTTGCGGGCCCAGCGCGAGGTCACCATGATCTGCTTGCCGTCGCGGCTGACGTCCATGCAGTCGGGGCCGCCGGGTGCGGGGAAGCTGTCCACCACTTCCATGGTCTGCAGGTCGATCTTGCTGATGCTGTTGGCCACGCGGTTGCTGACCAGTACATGGCGGGTGTCATAGGCGCGAAAAGCGTGGGCGCCGGCGGCGGTCTTGATGACCTTGACGCGTTTGGGTTCCTTGTTGCCGGCCTTGTCGCTCACGTCATAGACCTCAACTGCGTCGCCGCCGGTCAAGCCCACCAGCAGCAGCTTATCGTCCGCCGTACCAAAGACATCGGCCGGAATCGGGCCGGTTTTGGTACGCCATTTGATGGTCTGGCTGGCAAGGTCGAGTGCAATGAGCTCGTCGCTGTCCTGCATGGTTGAGTAAATCGTCGTGCTTTTGCTGTCTATCCACAAGTGGCTGGGCGTTTTGCCGGTCGGCACGCGCTTGGCCAGGGTGACGTCCTTGCCGTCCCATTTGTAGATGTCGATGTGGTTGAGCCGGTTGGCCGCCGTCACAAACCATTTCATGTCGGGTGAAAACCGCAGTTGGTAAGGGTCGATGATGCCGCGAACGGTGCGTTGCACCTCGGCAGTTTTCGGATCTATGAAGGTCAGCGAATCGGACAGCGCATTGGCCACGATCACCGACTTTTCATCTGGCGTGAAATACAGGTGGTGCGGTTGCTTGCCGGTAGCAATGCGCTTGGTCTCCGTCCAGGTGACGGGATTGATGACGCTGACGCTGTCGTCCAGCGAATTAAGCACAAAGACCGGCGAGGTGACCGGGCCGAGCGCCGCTGCAGCGATGGCCGCAGCTGCTGCCGGGGCTGGTTTGGGGGCTGAAGTCTGGGCCAGTGCTACACCAGCCATTGGGATGCAAAACAAACCGGAGACAACAAACAGGCGAGCGGCTAAGAAACGAACAGAAACATTCACAAAAACGGGCTTTCTCAGGTCAATCCACTAGTGTACCGGGCCGCACGACGGGGCCGGATAAAGACCCTCGAACCGGCAGCACGGCCCCGGCAGCGGATTTTCGATCGCTTACGATCATTTCCATGCACCTGATGAACATCAACGGCAGCCAGCTGGAAGTCGCGCAAATCGCCGGCCCCGCCGGGCGCGCCCCCATCGTTTTCCTGCACGAGGGCCTGGGTTCGGTCAGCCTCTGGACGCAGCGCGGTGTGGACTGGCCAATGGCAGTGTGCAAGGCCACGGGCCGCGCCGGGGTGGTGTATTCGCGCCGGGGCTATGGCAAGTCGCAGGCGGTGCCCACCGTGCGCCCTTACCTGCAGCCTGACTACATGCAGCGTGAGGCTTGGGAGGTGTTGCCGGCATTGCTGGCGCAACTGGAAATTGAGCAGCCAGTGCTGCTCGGCCATTCGGACGGCGCGACGATCGCCCTGCTGCATGCCAGCCGCTTTGCCGTCTCGGGCTGCATCGCCATGGCGCCGCATGTGCTGGTCGAAGACATCGCCGTGCAGGCGATTTCAGAGGCAACACAGGCTTTTGCTACAGGCGAGCTGCGCGAGCGGCTGGCCAGGCACCATGCCGATGTAGACGGCGCTTTCTGGCAATGGAATGATGTCTGGCTTTCAGACGGCTTTCGCGGCATGGACGTTCGCACTGAATGCCGCGCCATCAGCGCGCCGCTGCTGCTGGTGCAGGGCCTGGACGACGAGTACGGCAGCATGCTGCAGCTCGATGAGATCGCACGGGCGGTGCCCCAGGCGGTGCAGCGCCGGCTGGCGGCCTGCGGCCATTCGCCGCAGCGTGACCAGCCGCAACAAACGCTGGACGCTGTGGTGAATTTTTTGAAGCCGGCAGCCTGAATGCTATATTTTTAATAGCAACTTGTGCCCGTTTTACAGGGGCTGCAGGCACTTTTCATGTTTTTTTGCATTTTTTGAGGCTATTGGGACTTTCGGAGCCTTTTTGGCCGCCATCAACCCGGTTTCAAGCCAATCTCAGCCCTGTTTGGCTTCGACGTGGTACATCGCCCACGGGCACCAGGCAAACCGCGCTGGTAGCGGTTTGGCCGCCATGTCGGGAAATCGGTCAGCGTCATACACCGCCCACAGCGGCCCCAGTCCACCCAGCGCCATCGGCTGACCGTCAAGATGCGTCGCGACGATGAAGCGGTACTGGCTGGCTTCTGCGCCCGTCAGCTGCGCCGCATAGCCGTCCACCGCCCGCAAAAAGAGCGTCGTCTTGTCGGTCACCTTGACGCCGCTGGCCTTCATCACGTCCAGCAGCAAGGGGCCCTTGAGGGTGTGCGGCTTGCTGTCGTATTCGAGCGTTGGCTTGATGCTGACGGCGGGCAACGCTGTCAGGGCCGCAAAGTCAAACACCTGAGCTTTGTCAAAGCTGATTTTTTGCTTTGCCATCATCTGGTCCAGCGCCGGGTCCAGCGGGCCGCGGTTGCCGGCGCCACTGATGCCGCTGACGGTCAGCAGGATGGGGCCACGCGCCGTTTTGGGCGCATGCTGCGCGCCTGAAAGCGAAGGCACGGCCAGCGCCGCCAGCGCGCTGGCACCAAGTAATTGACGACGCTGGTTCATGACGGGCTCCTTGGGGTTTAAAAATCAGACGCTGGCTGCTGATTGGGCCGGCTTGGTTGAACTTGCCAGCAGATCTTCTGCGGTCGGCCAGAGCCATTCGCCGGCCTTGCGGTCTGCCGGCAAATCGAGCGTGCCGATGCGCGAGCGGTGCAGTCCGCCGACGTCTTCAACGCGTTTGCCAACCGCAGCAATCATGCGCTTGACCTGGTGGTATTTGCCTTCTGTCAGGGTCAGGCTCAGGGTGTTGTCGCCGGTTTTTTCGCAGGCCGCAGCCCGCACCGGCTTGGGGTCGTCGTCCAGCACCACGCCGCCCAGCAGCTTTTGCACTTGTTTATCGTCCATCGGGTGCTTGGCCAGCCGAGTCAATGTACTGTCAAGGAGCGAATCCCGGAGCGCGGCTGTCCGAAACGATGTGGAGTTCACGCTCAGTCGGCGGCGTGAATATCCTCTGGTAATAGATGGGGTCAGTCTCGCCCAAGAAAGCCTGTACCCGCAGCGAAGAGCAAAACTGGCGCGCTGGAATATCCAGCAGTTTGCTGACTTCCAGCGGTGGCACGTCTTGCCGGGTAAACAGGTCCACTTTGTGGATCGCCTGTCCACAAGCGCGAAAAATGACCTGTTTGAAATTCTCGCTGGTGAGCTGGCGCAAAGGCATGCTGACGAATACGGGCAACCGCAGCGGATCAACCCAGAAGGCGCTGTGCACCGAAAACTCATCCCCGATACGGATGCGGCGGATGATCTGCAGCGCGTCCTTGCAGCGCAGGTGCGCTGTCCACGGTCCCGGCCCGCTGACCCTTTCCCGCGATAGCACCTCCGGAAATACCGGCAGATAGCCTTGGCCAGAATCGTCGACGAAGCGGCAGTGGAAGGGATGTTCCATTTGCCCACCGCTGCTGCGGTCTGAAATAAAGGAACCCTGACCGGGCCGGCGCTGAATCACCCGCTCGTCCACCAGCTGGCGCAAAGCCCTTTGGATCGTCCCGAGGCTGATAGGTAGCACCTGGGCCAACTCCTGCTCGTTGGGCATGCGGGTGCCTGGTTTGACTTGGCCACTGGCCACTGCATGCAGTACCGCATCATGCAAAGCGGTGTACTTGGGCAGGCCCGGACGGCTGAAACGCTCTAAAAGTTGCGACAGGTCAATTGCGTTCATTGCTACATTTTCCCACGTCGGGCGGCAGTTGACAGTTCATTAGAGCTCAATTACTATATAGCATCATTGCAATGAAGGATTATTATGAATGCGCCATCAAAGCCACGCAACGTGGTTGTCATCATGTCCGACGAGCACAGCCCCAAGATCATGGGCTGCGCTGGTCACCCCATCGTTTCCACTCCCAACCTCGATGCATTGGCCGCCCGAGGCACGCGCTTCACATCGGCCTACACCACCAGCCCGGTCTGCGTGCCCGCACGCGCGGCGTTCGCGCTGGGCAAGTACATCCATCAGATCGGATTCTGGGACAACGCGGACGCCTATGACGGCTCGCAGCCGAGCTGGCATCATGTGCTGCGCGAAAGCGGCCACGAAGTAGTGTCCATCGGCAAGCTGCACTTCAACAAGTCAGGCGACGACCACGGTTTTTCGGAAGAGCAGATTCCCATGCATATCCTGGACGGTAAGGGCGACCTGCTCGGACTGGTCCGCGAGGACTTGCCGCGCCGCGGTGGCGCCAAGAAGATGTCGGCCATGGCGGGTCCTGGCGAATCCACTTACACGCTATACGACCGCGACATCTGCGCCCGCGCACAAGTATGGCTGCGCGAAAACGCGACGCGACAGCACGACAAGCCCTGGATTCTGTTTGTGTCTTTTGTTGCGCCGCATTTTCCATTGACGGCGCCGCCGGAGCACTACTACCGCTACTTCAACCAAAAGCTGCCAATGCCCAAGCTCTATGCGCGCGAGGAACGTACCCGGCATCCCTACCTGGAAGACTACCGCAACAGTTTCTGCTATGACGACTACTTTGACAGCCCCGCCGATGTGCACCGCGCACTCTCCGGCTATTTCGGCCTGGTCAGTTTCTTCGACGAGCACCTGGGCAAGATTACACGGGTGATGAGCGAACTCGGACTGGACGACACAACCGACATCCTCTACACCAGCGACCACGGCGACAACCTCGGCGCACGCGGCCTGTGGGGCAAGTCCACTATGTACGATGAGATAGCGGGCGTGCCGCTAATCGCGGCTGGCCCAAGCTTTCCGAAGGGCAAGGTGATCGACACGCCGGTGAGTCACGTTGATGCATTC
Source organism: Polaromonas sp. (assembly GCA_025362825.1). Taxonomy (GTDB): domain Bacteria; phylum Pseudomonadota; class Gammaproteobacteria; order Burkholderiales; family Burkholderiaceae_C; genus Polaromonas. Next base: position 5,545 of record JANYFF010000554.1, read on the forward strand.
CCGACCATCATCGAGTCTGCGGGTGAGTCCTTCGAGGCACTCAAGGATACCCACCCCGGCGTCTCGCTCGTGGACCTCTCCAACGGCGCCCGCCCAGAACGCACGGTGCTGAGCGAATACCACGGTATGGGCTCGACCACCGGTGCATACATGGTGCGTGTAGGTAAATACAAGTACGTGCACTACGTCAAGTATCAACCTCAGCTATTCGACCTGGAGCAAGACCCAGACGAGATTCACGACCTGTCGGCCAAGTCAGAAATGGCGTCCGTGCTGCAGGAATGCCGCCAGAAGCTTTTTGCGATGCTCGATCCGGTCGAAGTGGATCAGCGCGCCAAAGCACGGCAGGCTGAACTGCTTGCAGCCAACGGCGGTCGCAAGGCCGTCATAGCACGGGGCGACTTGGGCTTCACCCCGGCGCCGGGAGTCGTTGCGACTTTTCAGTGAGCACCGCGTACAGAATGTGCGCGCAAGGGCGTTAGCGCGGTTACCCAGCCTATTCGCAGTACAACCTTAAGTCACAAAGGACACTCAGTATGAAACGTATTTCCCCGGCCTTACTGATCGCACTGGCAGCCTGCTTGGTTCCGATTGCCCAGGCTCAGCCTCAAGCTTGGCCGAGCAAACCACTGCGCCTGATCGTTGCCTATCCGGCCGGTGGTGGCCTTGACCTTGTGGCTCGTACCGTGGCCCAACGCCTGTCCGAGCAGCTCAAGCAGCCGGTCGTGGTGGAAAACCGAGGTGGGGCTAGCGGTTCGATCGGCGCTGACGTAGTTGCCAAGTCTGCGCCCGACGGCTACACACTGCTAATGGCATCTCCAGCCGAAATCATCGTCGGTCCGGTGGCTGGCCAGAAGACTCCATACAAACCAGAAACCGACTTTACGCCCGTAGCGTTAGCCGGCGAGACTCCGCTGGTTCTAGTAATTCATCCGTCTACTCCGGGCAAAGACCTTGCTTCGTTTGCAGCTTATGCCAAGAGTAATCCAGGAAAGCTCAGCTACGGAACGCCGGGCAACGGTAGTTCGATGCAGTTTGCAGGCGAATCGTTCAAAGCAGGCACTGGTGCCTTCATCCTACACATTCCCTACCGCGGCGCAGCGCCCGCGATCAACGATGTGCTGGGCAATCAAATTTCCATGGCCATTGTCGGCATGCCGCCAGTGGTGCCGCATGAGAAGTCGGGGAAGCTCAGAATATTGGCCGTCACAACGGCGAAGCGTTCGGCCCTGATGCCCGACATACCTGCTGTAGCAGAAATGCCTGGCATGCGCGACTTCCGGTTCAGCAACTGGATGGGCGTTTTTGCGCCAGCCGGGACGCCAGCTCCGGTGATTGAGCGCTTGGGCGCCGAGATCGCAAAGATGATGCAGGAGCCGGCAACGCGCGAGCGGTTGTTGGCCGCGGGCGTCGAGCCGCTTGGACTCGTCGGCAGGGATTTTAATAGCTTCTTGGCGGCCGAGCGCAATCGCTACAGCACCGTGGCAAAGGAGCGCAGCATCAGGTTCGAAGAGTGACCAATCGGATGCGAGCGAAGCCAAGGAACAATCGGATCAAACTCGACTTAACCTGCCGTAGCTATTGATACAGGGGCTGCTTGCACATGTGCTCATTGGCTCATTGGCTCATTGGCTTACAGAAATTTTTGACACCTAAAACCGACGGTTGTCTCAACTCGAAATCGCCGCCAAATCCCCAGCCGTCAACCACCGCCACTGCCCAACCTTCAAATCATCTGGCAAGGCCAGCGCGCCAATCCGTGAGCGGTGCAAGCCCCCAACTCCGCCCTCACCTTCCACCCGATTACCCACCGCCGCAATCATGCGCTTGACCTGGTGGTATTTGCCTTCTGTCAGGGTCAGGCTCAGGGTGTTGTCGCCGGTTTTTTCGCAGGCCGCAGCCCGCACCGGCTTGGGGTCGTCGTCCAGCACCACGCCGATCAGCAACTTTTGCACTTGCTTGTCTTCCACCGCGTGCTTGGCCGTCACCTCATACACCTTGGGTACGTGGTGTTTGGGCGAGCTCATGCGGTGAATGAACTTACCGTCATCGGACAGCAGCAGCAGGCCCGTGGTGTCCTGGTCCAGCCGCCCGACGGCCTGGACACCGGCTGCAGCACCACCGCCGCGCTGGCGAATCGGCGACGGCAGCAAGGTGTAGATGCTCGGGTAGGTGCTGGGTTTTTGCGAGCACTCGTAGCCGGCCGGCTTGTGCAGCATCAGGTAGGCTTTCTCGTGGTACTGCCACGCCGTGCCCTGAACCTTGAAGTGCAGGCCATCTGCTACGAATTCCATAGCGGGATCGGTCGGTATTTCGCCCGCTACGGCTACAAACCCCTGTTGAATCAGCCCGGCGCAAACGCGCCGCGTGCCAAAGCCCTGGGAAAAGAGAATTTCTTGAAGTTGCATGGTCGCCATGGGCTTATTGTCGCCGCAGCAAAGCCCCGCGCTTCAGCGCCAAGCGGCCCACAGCATCGACAGACCGGAACACAGCATCAGCGCATCCAGTACATGCACAAAAGCGTGCCGGCTCATGCGGGTGACGACGATTTTCCCGGCGTAGGTGCCAAGCATTAATGAGCTCCCGACCAACACGCCCTGCAGCGCCACTTCAACAGGCAAGGCGCCAAGCTGCTGAAAGGTAATGACCTTGCTGATGTAGATCACCACCGAGCTTGCGGCCTCGGTGGACAGAAAAGCGCCACGGTCCAGCCCGTACGACAGAAACACCGGCACGCTGAGCGGCCCGGTGGACAACACCAGCCCGGTCAAAAAACCGATCACCGCACCTGCCAGAGCCAGATGCCATAACTGCAGCTTGATTTGGGTCTTCAGGTGCCAGCGGCGCAGCGGAATCATGCACAGAAAAAACACGCCCAGCGCAATTTCAATCGCCTGCGGCGGCAAGCCCAGCAAGGTTCGGGCGCCCAGCGACGCAGCCGGAATGGCCGGCAGCGAATAAGCCGCAAATGCCCGCCAATCCACCTCTTTCCACCACACGGCCACGCGCGCCAGGTTGCCCATGATGGCTGCCACCGCCATGATGGGGACGGCCTGCAGCGGTCCGAAGGCATAGACCAGTACCGGCAACAGCATCAGCGATGAACCCGTG
>JANYFF010000580.1 GCA_025362825.1 Polaromonas sp.
ACCGACCAGGTCCACCATCGCCTGCGAACCGCCCTTGTAGGCAATCTGCCGCATGCGGGTGCCGGTGACGCTCTGGAACAGCTGGCCGGACAAATGCTGCGAGGTGCCCGCACCGGCCGTGCCGTTGGTCAGGCTGTCCGGTTTGGCCTTCAGCTCGGCAACAATCTGCTGCACCGAGCTGAAGCGGCTGTCGGCTGGGACCACCAGCACATTGCTCACCATGCCGATGAGGTTGACCGGCGTGAAATCCTTCACCGGTTCGTATCCGAGATTCTTGGTGAAAAATGGATTGACTGCATGGGTGGTGATGGTGCCGCCCATCAGCGTATAGCCATCGGCCGGTGCCCGGGCAACAGCCTGCGTGCCGAGGATGCCGGATACGCCGGGCTTGTTGTCAATGATGACTGGCTGGCCCAGCTTTTCGCCCAGGTGTAGCGCGATCAGGCGTGCAACACCGTCAGACACGCCGCCCGGCGAAAACGGCACCACGTATTTGATGGGCTTGACGGGCCAGGTCTGCGCCTGCGCCACACTGCTGGCGGCGACCGCAACAGCACAGGCAATCAGGGCCAGCTTGCCTATATGGCGAATGCTCAATTTCATGAGGAGTCTCTTTCTATATTAAAAAAATGCGTCTGCATCAAGTTGCGGCGCGAACCGACAGCCGTTCGACCAGGCGGCAGGGCACCACCACGTTGCGGGGCCCGGTTTCACCCTGCATTTGGCTGTACAGCAAATCGACCGTTGCGCCCACCATGTCTTCCACGCTTTGCACCACGGTCGTCAGGCTGTAGGAGCCCCACGCTGCCTGTGGCACGTCGTCAAAACCCACCACACTCACGTCTTCTGGTACACGCAGCTTCAGCTCAAGGCGCAATACATCCATCACGGCGATGGCCATGTGGTCGTTGGCGACGAAGACTGCATCGGGCCGGTCCCGGGTCGCAAAAAGGGTCCGCGCCGCCTGTTGCGCGCGTTCGAAGCTGTAATGCCCAACAGCACGGCTATGTAATTGCTGACCGGCTTCATCCAGCACCGCTGTGAAGCCTCGCTCGCGTTCCAGATTGGTGGAGGAGTTTTCGAGTCCGGCCAGAAAGGCGATCCGTTGGTGGCCCCGCTCAAGCAGCAGGGATGCCACCATGCGCCCGCCGCTGTAGTTGTCCGAGGTCACGGAAGACGTGTCGGCGCGTGTGTGTTCACCGGTGTCGGCGATGCGGTTGAACAGGATGACCGGCACGCCGGCATGCGCACAGGTATCTGCCAGCGCGGATGACAGCATGGTGGACGCCATCACGATGCCGTCCACCTGGTACTGCAGGATCTCCGTCAGCACCGCATCGGCCTCGTCCATCTCGCTGATGAACATCAGCACATGGTAGCCCTGCTTTTGTAGCTGCTGGGACAGCTTCTCGATCACCAGGGGGTAGAACTGGTTTTCCAGGTAGCTCATCACCAGCGCAACGATGTGGCTGCGCCGGGTTATCAGGCTGCGAGCCAGCGCATTGGGCCGGTAACCCAGCGTCTTGGCGGCTGCCAGCACCTTTGTCCTGGTTTCTTCCGACACGCTGGCGCCGGCAGTGAAGGTACGGCTCACGGCGGACTGCGACACCTGTGCCAGCCGGGCGACCTCGTGCGCAGTGGTGGCAGACTTCATGCTGCGGTCCAGCCGCCGTCGAGCATGAGTGCGCTGCCCGTCATCAGGCTGGACGCGCTGCTCGCCAAAAACACAATGGCGCCGGTGACTTCTTCAACCTGACCGACGCGGCCCAGGGCAATCCGGGCGGTGACCCAGTCCCTGAACGCGGTATCGGTGAACATGCCCGCCGTCATGGCGGTTTCGATGAAGGTCGGGCAGATGGTGTTGACGCGGATGTTTGCAGCACCCAGCTCCCACGCCAGGGCTTTGGTCATGCCTTCGATGGCATGTTTGCTGGCGCAGTAAATCGTCCGGCGCGGGCTGCCCACGTGGCCCATTTGCGACGAGATATTGATGATCGAACCCGGCAGCTTGGCCGCCAGGAGAGTTTTGGTGACCACCCGCGTCACGTAAAAAGCTGCCTTCACATTGAGGTCAAGCACCGCATTAATGTCGCCGTCTTCCAGCTCCACCAGCGGTTTGGGGCGGTTCATGCCGGCGTTGTTCACCAGTATCTGGAAGGGCGCAAGCGCACCGAGGGTCGCCGCGACGGCGTATGAATCGGTCACATCCAGCACCAGGTAATCGCATTGGCCGCCCTCTGCCCGGATCGCACCACAGGCCTCCCGTAGTTCGGTTTCAGAGCGCGCCACCAGTGTCACGACGGCGCCGGCCTGCGCCAGCGCCGCAGCGGCAGCCAAGCCCACCCCACGGCTGGCGCCAGTGACCAGCGCGCGCTGGCCATCGACCCTGAAATTAGGAGCAGGTGGCAGCATGTTCAGGCCAGCGCCGGCACCGGCTGGTACCAGGGCACGTCGGCGCGGGTGCCATAGCGCCGCACACGGATATTGGCCTGCTCGCCGTGGCCTGCAAAATTTTCCATGTGGCATAGGCGGGAGCAATACTCGCCCATCAGTGCGCTGGCCTCATTTGTCAGTACCTTCTGGTAGGTGCAGGTCTTGAGGAACTTGCCGACCCACAGGCCGCCGGTGTAGCGGGCATTCTTGTTGGTGGGCAGCGTGTGGTTGGTGCCAATGACCTTGTCACCAAAGGCGACGTTGGTGCGCGGACCCAGGAACAGCGCGCCGTAGTTGGTCATGTTGCTCAGGAAGTAGTCCGGATCGCGCGTCATCACCTGCACGTGCTCGGAGGCCATGTCGTCGGCCTGCTGCAGCATTTCTTCATAACTGTCGCAAACAATGACTTCGCCGTAGTCGGCCCAGCTTTGGGCTGCGATGGACGCAGTCGGCAGAATGGCGAGCTGCCGCTGTATCTCAGCCATCGTGTCCCGGGCGAGTTTTTCACTGTTGGTCAGCAAAACCGACGGCGACGTTGGCCCGTGCTCGGCCTGACCCAGCAAGTCCACAGCGCAAAGTTCTCCGTCGACCGATTCGTCGGCGATGACCAGCGTCTCCGTCGGGCCGGCAAACAGATCGATGCCGACCCGGCCGTAGAGCTGGCGCTTGGCTTCGGCGACAAACATGTTGCCCGGGCCGACCAGCATGTCGACGCTCTTGATGCTGGGCGTGCCCACCGCCATGGCCACCACGGCCTGCACGCCGCCCAGTACCAGGATTTCATCTGCGCCAGCCATGTGCATGGCGGTGACTATGGCCGGGTGCGGCTTGCCCTGGTAGGGCGGGGCGGTAGAGACAATCCGTTTGACACCGGCGACTTTGGCTGTCACGACGCTCATGTGTGCGGACGCAATCATCGGGTATTTGCCGCCCGGGATGTAGCAACCAACGGCGTTGACGGGAATGTGGCGGTGGCCGAGGATGACGCCCGGCAGCACCTGGGCACGATGGTGGCCG
>JANYFF010000604.1 GCA_025362825.1 Polaromonas sp.
CTGGCACGCTGAAGCTGACCGACTTTTTTGAAGCTGAAAGCTGCATGCACCGCAGCCACGGCCACTGCATGACCATGGGCACGGCAAGCACCATGGCCAGCATGGTCGAGGCACTGGGTATAGGTTTGCCTGGCAATGCAGCCTACCCGGCGGTGGATGGCAGGCGGAATGTGCTGGCTCGCATGGCGGGGCGGCGCGCCGTGGGCATGGTGCATGAGGATCTGCTGCTTTCAAAAATCCTGACGCGCGAAGCTTTTGAAAACGCGATCCGCACGCTCGCTGCAATAGGCGGCTCAACGAATGCCGTGATTCACCTGATAGCCATGGCCGGCCGCATCGGCGTGAAACTCACGATTGACGACTTTGACCGGCTGGCCAGCGAACTGCCCTGCCTGGTCAACCTGCAGCCTTCGGGAAAGTTCCTGATGGAAGACTTTTGCTACGCCGGCGGTCTGCCTGTAGTGCTAAAGGAGATTGCCAGCCACCTGCACCTGGATGCCATTACCGCCAACGGTCGGACCATTGGTGAAAATATTGCGGACGCGCAAAACTACAACACCGAAGTCATCATGCCGCTCTCCGCACCTTTCAAGGACAAGGCCGGCATCGCAGTGCTGCGCGGCAACCTTTCGCCACGCGGCGCCGTCATCAAGCCCAGCGCGGCCACGCCGGAGCTGATGGTGCACAAGGGTCGCGCCGTGGTGTTCGAGACGATTGAAGACTTTCATGCACGAATTGATGACGAAGACCTCGACATCGACGAGCACTGCGTGATGGTGCTGAAAAACTGCGGCCCCAAGGGCTACCCCGGCATGGCAGAAGTCGGCAACATGCCCCTGCCGCCCAAGGTGCTGCGCAAAGGCATTACCGACATGGTGCGCATCAGTGATGCCCGCATGAGCGGCACAGCCTATGGCACCGTGATACTGCACACCGCCCCTGAAGCGGCAGCAGGCGGGCCACTCGCACTGGTGCAAAACGGCGACATCATTGAACTTGATGTGCCCAAACGCCTGCTGCACCTGCACGTCAGTGATGAAGAACTCGCTAGGCGCCAGGCACTCTGGAAAGCGCCCGAGCCACCCATGGGATCCGGCTACTGGAAGCTTTACATCGACCATGTGCTGCAGGCCGATGAAGGCGTGGACCTGGACTTTCTGGTGGGCAAGCGCGGCTCGGCCGTCCCAAGGGACAATCACTAGAAACAAGCCCTTGATCCTGCCAGCCGCAAGAAAGCGAAATGAAGAAATTTGACGTTGTCGCCCTGGGCGAAGCCATGCTGGAGTTCAATCAGACCCGGCCCGGCCAGCCGGACTACCTGCAGGGCTTTGGCGGTGACACCAGCAACGCCGCCATAGCGGCAGCGCGTGCCGGCGCCAGGACCGCCTACCTCAGCCGCCTTGGCCGCGATGCGTTTGGCCAGGCGCTGATGGGCCTGTGGGCCAGCGAAGGCATTGACACAGCGGCTGTCGAATACGACGATGACGCTCCTACCGGTATTTACTTCGTGACGCACGGCGCGGCCGGACACGAGTTCAGCTACCGGCGCGCCGGCTCTGCCGCCAGCCTGATGACGCCTGACTGGCTGCACCACCATGAATCTGCTGGCGCTACCGGGCTGACCAGCGCGGCCAGCGCCATCAGCAACGCCTCGATTTTGCATGTATCAGGCATTTCTTTGGCGATTTCCGGCAGTGCCTGCGACACCGTTTTTTCAGCCATGAAACTGGCCCGCCACGCAGGCACACTGGTGTCGTTTGATTCCAACCTGAGGCTGCGCCTGTGGCCGCTGGACCGCGCCCTGGCCTGCACGACCCATGCGGTGTCGCTGTGCGATATCTTCCTGCCCAGCCTCGAAGACATCACGGCACTGAACGGCATGACCGACCCCGACCAGATCGTGGACTGGGGCCATGCGCTGGGGGCCCGTCAGGTCGTGCTCAAACTTGGCAGCGAGGGTGCACTGGTCAGCGACACAAGCCGACGCGAACGCATGGCCGTACACCGCGTAAAACTGGTGGACGCCACTGGTGCCGGCGACTGCTTTTGCGGCAACCTGTTGGCGCGGCTTGCGCAAGGCGACACTATTTTTGAAGCCGCACGCTACGCCAATGCCGCCGCTGCACTGACCGTGCAGGGCTATGGCGCCGTGGCGCCCCTGCCGTACCCTGAACAAGTCCGCGCCCTGCTATGACACCCTTCTCATGAACGCACACAAAAAGTTTTCCACCGCCCTCCAGACCCTGCCGCTTGTAGCCATACTCCGCGGAATTTCGCCGCGCGAAGCCCTGCCAGTTGGGCAGGCGCTGGCTGACAAGGGCTGGACGCTGATTGAAGTACCGCTTAACTCACCGTCCCCTCTGGACAGCATTGCGGCGATGGCCATTGCCTTCCCCCAAGCACTGGTTGGCGCCGGAACCGTCCTCACCACGGCCGATGTGCACAACGTGCATGCTGCCGGCGGCCAGCTGATTGTTTCGCCAAATTTCAATCCGGTAGTGGTGCGAGAAGCTGTGCGCCTGGGCATGGTTTGCCTGCCGGGCGTGATGACAGCCAGCGAGGCCTTCGCCGCCCTGGAAGCCGGTGCCAATGGACTGAAAATCTTCCCGGCTGAAATGATCACACCTGCCGTCGTCAAGGCACTCCGCGCCGTGTTGCCGGCGGACGTGGTGCTGTTGCCGGTTGGCGGCATCACGCCCGACAACATGGGCACCTACTTTGCCGCGGGTGCCAGCGGCTTCGGCATCGGGTCGGCGCTGTACAAGCCGGGCATGACTGCAGGAGACGTGACGGCATCTGCTATTAGATTTATAGCTACATGTGACCGGAAGACGGGGGCTTGAAGCCTGAAATACTCTTTTTTTGTGCTTTATGACCGCTCCCGCAACTCCTGTCGTTACAACCGCTAAAACGCCCGTCGCCACCGGTCTTTTCACCGATGAAGCCCGCGTCAAACGATGCGCATGGTGCCAGGCCACGCCGCTGTATCGCAACTACCACGACAACGAATGGGGCTTTCCGGTGGCCGACGAACGCCGCCTGTTTGAAAAAATCTGCCTCGAAGGTTTTCAGGCCGGCCTGAGCTGGCTGACCATCCTGAACAAGCGCGAAAACTTCCGTGCCGGTTTTGCCAACTTTGAAGCAGAACAGTTGGCGCGGTTTGACGACGCCGACCTCAAGCGCCTGATGGGCGACGCCGGCATCGTCCGGCATGCGGGCAAGATTGCCTCGACCATCAACAACGCAAAGCGGGTGATCGAGTTGCGGGCCGAATTCGGCTCGCTGGGCGCTTATGCCTGGCGCCTGGAGCCCGATGCTGCCAGCCGGCCCAAACGCATGACGCTCGAAACCCTGCGGGCCGCGACCACGTCACCGGCGTCCATCGTGTTGTCCAAAGACCTGAAAAAGCGCGGCTGGAGTTTTGTCGGCCCGACAACCCTGTACGCTTTCATGCAGGCCATGGGACTGGTCAACGACCACATTCATGGTTGTGTGAGCCGGGGCAAGGCGCTGGACGCCCGCGCAACCTTTGTTCCACCATCCGTCGGTAGTTAACGGGTCAGGCTGCGTGCGGCTGTAGCCGGCGCATCAGGGTGCTGGTGCTGCACGGCCAGCCGACGCGACCAAACCAGGCACCGCCAGCAATGGCAGAGGCGATCAGCACGCCATACACCACCAGTGCGACACCCTGCGACAAAAACACCTGGGCCAGTCCGCCGCCCCAGCGAATCGCCAGCCAGCCGCCCACAGCGGCCACCACCAGACGCGCAAGATTGCCGATCACCGGCCAGAGCAGGCGGCCCGCGCCTTGCGACGCAAAGTACAGCACCAGACCAACGCCAAAAAAGCCATACAGAGGGCCGACGCTGCGCAGGTAAAGCGTGCCTGCTTCGAGCATGGCCGGATCAGTGCCGAAGAGTGACAACCACGGCACCGGGAAGGCTGCGGCGGCAAGGCCGATCGCCTCTGTCAATGTAAACGCCATGGCCGCGCCTATCCAGGTTGCGCGCAGCGCACGCTCGTGCTGGCCGGCGCCCATACAGGTGCCGACCATGGCCACCAGCGGCGCGCCCAGGCCAAACACCAGCGGTACCAGTAAATATTCAAGCCGCGAGGCCGTGCCGTAACCCGCAATCGCGGCCGGGCCGAAGCCGCCGGCCAGCGACGTTGCAATGCCGATTGAAAGATTGGTCGCCAGGGTAGAGATGGAGCCGAGCAGGCCAATGCGCAGGATGTCCTTGAAAAG
>JANYFF010000605.1 GCA_025362825.1 Polaromonas sp.
GATTGCGGCAAACGCGTTTTTCAGCAGTTCGAGGCGGATCGGGTCGCGCTGAATGTCTTGGGTGGTGGTCATTGCCGTGCTCACAGAATAGTGCTCAGATCGATATGAACGCTGCCGGTTGCGTCGCGACATACCAGTGCACCGGGCGGAATCACGATGGTGGTGTCGTACTCTTCGATCACCAGCGGGCCGGTGGTCGCACCCAGCGTCTCGCGCCGTACCACGGGTGTCTCTCTCCAGCCCCAGCGCCCTCCAAAGTAGATCCGCCTCTGTCCCGAGACGCCCCCCGCCCGTTCGCGCACGGCCGGGTTGATGCGGTCGGCGTGGACCTCGATTTCCTCTCCTGCACGGGCGCGAACCCGCAGCCGCACATTCACGATCTGGGTGGCTTCCTGCGGGCTGTGGTAGCCGTAAGTTCGCTCGTGCTCGGTGTGAAAGTCTTGCACCGCCTGACGGATGGCTACGGCCGTCATTGGCAACGCCACCGGAATACCCAGTTCGGAGCTCTGCCCGCGATACCGCAGGTCGAGCAGAAAGTGGTTTTCGCTGTCGGCTACAGCCACGCCTTCGGCCAGCATCAATTCGCCCGCTTCGCGTTGCAACTCGTGCGCCAGCAGGTTAAGTTTGTCCGCGTCCGCCAGCGCTGCATCCACGCTGCAGGTGCGCACCAGCCGGTGTTCGATGCGGGTGAACAACAGGCCAAAGGCGCTGAACACCCCCGAGGCCGGTGGCACCACGATGTGGGCAATGCCTGCGTGCAGGGCCAGCGACGCTGCGTGCACCGGGCCGCTGCCGCCGAACGCGATCATGGTGAAGTCGGATGGTGCGCGGCCGATCTCGCTGGTCACGGCCTGCACCGCCCGCACCATGGTGGCGTTGGCTACTTCGTGAATGCCGTATGCGGCCTCGTGCACCGCCAGGTTCAACGGTCCGGCGATGTCACGCTGGATTGCGGCTTCTGCCGCCGCGTGGTCTATCGGCATGGCCCCATCGAGCAGGTGGCTGCGGTTCAAAAAACCCAGTACCACGTTGGCGTCCGTGACAGCGGGCACCAGCCCACCGCGTCCGTAGCAGGCCGGGCCCGGCACCGAACTTGCGCTCTTGGGGCCGACCCGCAGTGCGCCGCCTGCGTCGATCCAGGCCAGGCTGCCACCGCCAGCGCCGATCTCCGCCAGGTCGATGGCCGGCGCGCGCACCACGTAGCCGCCGCCGCTCAACAGGCGTTGCCCGGCATTGAGCGCGGCTCCGACTTCCAGCTGGTCGGTCAGGCGCGGCTCGCCGTTCTCGATCAGGCAGGCCTTGGCAGTGGTGCCGCCCATGTCGAAGGCGATGATGTTCGGGATGCCCAGCATGCGGCCCAGGGCGGCTGCCCCCACGGCGCCAGCGGCGGGACCCGATTCGATGCAATACGCTGGCAACTGGCGCGCCGTAGCAGCCTTCATGACGCCACCGGCCGACTGCATCACCATCAGCGGTGCGCTGGCTCCGACACGTTGAAGTCCACGCTCCAGCGCTCCGAGGTAGGTATCGACCACCGGCTTGATGAAGGCGTTGACCACAGTGGTGCTGGTGCGTTCGAACTCGCGTATCTCGGGCAATACCTGAAACGATGCGGACACGGCGATATGCGGGGCGCGCGCGCGAACCAGTTCCACCACGCGCCGCTCGTGCGCTGCATTTACATACGAATGCAGCAGGCACACCGCTATAGAGTCGACGTCGTCGGACAGCAAGGCGTCGACTGCTGCAGCCACGTCCTCTTCGCGCAGCGGCTCAATCACAACGCCCAACGCCGACATGCGTTCACGGACTTCCAGCCGCAAGGCGCGGCGTACCAGCGGCACCGGCTTGTCCCAGTCCATGTTGTAGAGCTGCGGCATGCGCAGGCGGCCGATTTCCAGCACGTCGCGAAAACCCAGCGTAGTGATCAGGCCTACCCGTGCGCCGGTGCGTGTGAGCAGCGCATTGGTGGCCACGGTAAAGGCGTGCACCATGCGGTCGATAACACCCGGGCGCAGCACGCCAGCGCCAACCATTTGGGCAACACCATTGAGAATGCCGCGGCTGTAGTCGTCCGGCGTTGACAACACTTTGAGCGTGTGGATGCCGGTGCGGCCGTCGGCCACCACCAGATCGGTGAACGTTCCTCCTACATCGAAGCCAATTTGGTGCATCTACGCCCTGTCGGTCCGTTGGACTAGCCGGTGCGAATAGCCGCATCCGGTGGCTCAATGTAGCGGTCAGCTGCCGCTTGCGGGTAATCGGAATTTTCCTGCGGCGTGATAAGATTTTTTGATCATGCGAGCTTCTCTGGCACAACTTGAAGCCTTCTACTGGATAGCGCGCCTGGGCAGCTTCCATGCGGCCTCGCGCCACCTGCACATCACCCAGCCGACGGTTTCCGCGCGCATCGCCGAACTGGAAAAGTTGCTGGGCGCACGACTGTTCGAGCGCGACCGGCAAAAAGCCGAGCTGACGACACGCGGGCGCGGCA
>JANYFF010000033.1 GCA_025362825.1 Polaromonas sp.
CTTCTGCTCCAGCCTAGGCTGAAAAAGTTAAGCGTAATCTAAATAAAGAGTTGAGAGATGAGTGAATCTTCCGGAAACGCTTTAACCGCTGGTGATTACATTGGCCATCACCTGGTCCATCTGCAGAACCATCCGCAGAAGGGCATTGTTGATTTTTCCGTTTTCAACATCGATACTATTTTCTGGTCCATCACCCTTGGCGTGATCGGCCTGTTCGTAATGTGGCGCGTCGCCAAAAACGTCCATTCGGGCGTGCCCGGCCGCATGCAAGCCGCTGTAGAAATCTTGCTTGAAATGGTGGACAGCCAAGCCAAGGGCATCGTGAAGAATGCGCAATCGCGCAAGGTTGTAGGCCCGCTGGCGCTGACCGTGTTTGTCTGGATTTTCCTGATGAATTCGATGGACTTCTTGCCAGTCGATTTGTTCCACAGCATTTTTGCTGCGACAGGCCTTGACCACAGCATCCACAACTTCCGCGTGGTTCCTACAGCCGATCTTTCGGCTACGCTGGGCATGTCCTGCGGTGTATTGCTGGTCTGCCTGTTTTACAACATCAAGATCAAGGGCTTTGGTGGTTGGGTGCATGAGCTTTTCTCTGCGCCTTTCGGTGACAAATGGTTTTTGTACCCGATCAACTTTCTGATGCAGATGATTGAATTCGCTGCGAAAACGGTTTCCCACGGCCTGCGGCTGTTTGGCAATATGTACGCTGGTGAATTGTTGTTCATGCTGATTGCACTCATGGGTGCGGTCGGATTTGGCTCGACGACCGGCGTGCTGCTGTTTATCGGCCATGTGCTGGCAGGCACCGGCTGGGCGATTTTCCACATCCTGATTGTGGCGCTGCAGGCGTTTATTTTCATGATGTTGACGCTGGTGTATGTGGGCCAAGCCCACGATCACCATTGATCGTCAGTACTTCTCTCGTTTTCTTGTTTTCGGTTTGGTTTTTATTTTTTTGTTAGTTAGTTAATCCATAGGAGCATCAAATGGAACACGTACTCGGTTTTGTAGCATTGGCCGCTGGCCTGATCATTGGCCTGGGCGCTGTCGGCGCATGTATCGGCATCGGCATCATGGGTAGCAAATACCTTGAAGCAGCCGCACGCCAGCCTGAGCTGATGAACGAATTGCAAACCAAAATGTTCTTGCTGGCTGGTCTGATCGACGCGGCTTTCCTGATCGGCGTGGGTATTGCCATGTTGTTCGCGTTCGCCAACCCGTTTGTGCTGAAGTAATTGCCCGCCTTTTTAGACGTCAAACTTAAAGAGGTGCTGCTGTGAGTATTAATGCCACGTTCTTTGCGCAGCTCGTCGTGTTTGCGATTCTGGTGCTGTTCACGATGAAATTCGTGTGGCCACCGATTGCAGCCGCGCTGGACGAACGCGCCAGCAAGATCGCCGCTGGCCTCGCTGCCGCCGACAAAGCCAAGTCCGAACTCTCCGTCGCCAACAAGCGCGTTGAAGAAGAACTGGCGAAGTCAAAAGGTGAGTCCGCTGTACGTCTGGCCGAAGCCGAGCGACGTGCGCAAGCGATGATTGAAGAAGCCAAGGCCAAAGCAACCGAAGAGGGCAGCAAGATCATTGCCGCCGCCAAGGTCGAGGCTGAACAGCAAACCGTGAAAGCCCGTGAAACCCTGCGCGAGCAGGTTGCTGCACTGGCCGTCAAGGGTGCTGAACAGATCCTGCGCAAGGAAGTCAATGCCGGTGTGCATGCTGACTTGCTGGGCCGGCTGAAGACAGAACTTTGACCGATTTGATGAGAGCATCACCATGGCCGAACTAGCCACCATTGCACGTCCTTACGCTGAAGCGCTGTTCAAGTCTGCAGCCGCCGACTTGACCGGCACTGCCGCCTGGCTCGATGAGCTGGCAGCCGTGGCGTCGAACGTCCAGCTGCAACAGTACGCCGGTAACCCGAGCGTGACCTCGGCGCAAACGTTTGATGTGGTGACCGGCGTCGCGAAAAGCGCTTTGCCGGATACCGCCAAAAACTTCCTTCGCGCGGTGATCGACAACGGGCGCATTAGCGTGTTGCCGGAAATCGCCAGCCAGTTCAGGACATTGAAAAATGCCCAGAGCGGTTCGTCCGACGCAGTGGTCTACAGCGCTTTTGCGCTGGATGCTGCTGCATTGGCTGACTTGGCTACAACGCTGGAAAAGCGCTTTGGCAAAAAGCTCAACCTCAAGGTCGAGCTGGAGCCTGAATTGATAGGTGGTGTACGTGTCGTGGTGGGTGACGAGGTGCTGGACACCTCGGTAAAAGCCCGTTTAGAGCAAATGAAAGTGGTACTGACGTCCTGACCTTGCAACCGCAAGTCACACGTCTTTAGCCAACAAACCTAGAAAGAAGGAAAGAGTCATGCAACTCAATCCCGCAGAAATTTCTGAACTGATCAAGAGCCGTATCGAAGGCTTGAGCGCCTCCAGCGACATCCGTAACCAGGGAACCGTTGTGTCGGTGACCGACGGTATCGTTCGCATTCACGGACTGTCCGATGTGATGCAGGGTGAAATGCTTGAGTTCCCGGCGACTGCCGACGGCACCCCGACCTACGGCCTGGCACTGAACCTCGAGCGCGACTCTGTCGGCTCCGTGATTTTGGGCGAGTACGAGCATCTTGCAGAAGGCGACATCGTCAAATGCACGGGCCGTATTCTTGAAGTGCCGGTGGGTCCTGAACTGCTTGGTCGCGTGGTCAACGCACTGGGCCAGCCTATTGACGGCAAAGGCCCGATCAATGCCAAGATGACCGACGTGATCGAAAAGGTAGCGCCCGGCGTTATCGCACGTAAATCCGTTGACCAGCCCCTGCAGACCGGTCTGAAGTCCATAGACTCCATGGTACCCGTGGGCCGCGGCCAGCGCGAACTGATCATTGGTGACCGCCAGACCGGCAAGACCGCTGTTGCGATCGACGCCATCATTAACCAGAAGGGCAAGGGCGTTTATTGCGTCTATGTTGCGATTGGTCAAAAAGCATCGTCGATCAAGAACGTCGTGCGCTCGCTGGAGCAGGCCGGCGCGATGGAATACACCATAGTCGTTGCAGCTTCTGCTTCTGAATCAGCCGCCATGCAATACGTCAGCGCTTACTCGGGCTGCACGATGGGCGAATACTTCCGCGACCGCGGCGAAGACGCGCTGATCGTGTATGACGATCTGTCCAAGCAGGCTGTGGCTTACCGCCAGGTGTCGTTGCTGCTGCGCCGTCCGCCAGGCCGCGAAGCCTATCCCGGCGATGTGTTCTATCTCCACAGCCGTCTGCTCGAACGCGCAGCACGCGTGAACGAAAAATACGTTGAAGACTTCACCAAGGGCGCCGTCAAGGGCAAGACCGGTTCACTGACGGCGCTGCCGATCATTGAGACGCAAGCTGGTGACGTGTCGGCCTTTGTGCCAACCAACGTGATTTCAATTACCGATGGCCAGATTTTCCTGGAAACCAGCCTGTTCAACGCCGGCATCCGCCCTGCGATCAACGCCGGTATCTCGGTGTCCCGCGTCGGTGGTGCTGCACAGACCAAACTGATCAAGAACCTGTCCGGCGGTATCCGTACTGACCTGGCCCAGTACCGTGAACTCGCTGCGTTCGCGCAGTTTGCTTCCGACCTGGATGAAGCGACCCGCAAGCAACTGGACCGCGGTGCCCGCGTAACCGAGTTGCTCAAGCAGGCTCAGTACTCGCCACTGTCGATTTCCAACATGGCCGCCACACTGTTCGCAGTGAACAAGGGTTTCATGGATGATGTGGACGTCAAAAAGGTTCTGGCATTCGAATCCGGACTGCACAGCTACCTCAAAGACAAGCATGCAGCGCTGATGGCCAAGCTCGAAGCAGCCAAGGCTATGGACAAGGACGCTGAGGCTGAAATGACGACAGCGGTCGCCGGCTTCAAGAAATCCTTCGCCTGAGCCAAGCCTGAAGACATCAAAGCTACAACTTCGACATTAGCTTAGAAATAATTTAGGACTCAATATGGCAGCAGGCAAGGAAATACGCGGCAAGATCAAATCGGTGGAAAACACCAAGAAGATCACCAAGGCCATGGAGATGGTGGCCGCCTCCAAAATGCGCAAGGCGCAGGAACGGATGCGCGCCGCCCGGCCTTTCAGCGACAAAATCCGCAACATCACCGCCAATCTTTCCCAGGCCAACCCCGAGTACACCCACGCGTTCATGGAGTCCAACGACGCCACGGCAGCCGGGTTTATTGTGGTGACGACCGACAAGGGTCTGTGCGGCGGCTTGAACACCAACATCTTGCGCGCAGTCACTGCCAAGCTCAAGGACCTGCAGGCTGCAGGACATGATGCCCAGGCAGTAGCAATTGGCAATAAGGGTTTGGGTTTCCTGAATCGTGTGGGCGTCAAGGTCGTCGCGCACGTCACGCAACTCGGTGACAAGCCACACCTCGACAAATTGATCGGTCCTGTCAAGGTGCTGCTCGACGCGTACAGCGAAGGCAAGGTCAAGACGGTGTACTTGTGCTACACCAAGTTCATCAACACCATGCGCCAGGAGTCGGTTGTCGAGCAGTTGCTGCCATTGACCGCTGACCGCCTGCAGGCTGACAAGGACCAGCATGGCTGGGACTATATCTATGAGCCTGATGCGCAGACGGTGATTGACGATCTGATGGTTCGCTACGTTGAGGCGCTGGTTTACCAGGCCGTCGCTGAAAACATGGCATCGGAGCAATCCGCACGCATGGTGGCCATGAAGGCCGCGACTGACAACGCCGGCAGCGTGATTGGCGAACTCAAGCTGATTTACAACAAGACGCGTCAAGCGGCGATCACGAAAGAACTTTCGGAAATCGTTGCCGGTGCTGCAGCGGTCTAACGGCTCAAACCGCTACACCCGATTTACAAGATTTAAAGAACGGAAAAGGACCCAATCATGGCTCAAGCTCAAGGCAAGATTGTTCAATGTATCGGCGCGGTGGTTGACGTGGAATTTGCGCGTGACCAGATGCCAAAGATTTACGACGCGCTCAAAATGGAAGGTTCCGACCTGACGCTTGAAGTGCAGCAACAGCTAGGCGACGGCATTGTGCGTACCATCGCGCTGGGCACGTCCGACGGCCTGCGTCGTGGCAACATGGTGTACAACACCGGTAAACCCATCATGGTGCCAGTCGGTCGTGCAACGCTGGGCCGCATCATGAATGTACTGGGCGCGCCTATTGACGAGCGTGGTCCAGTGAGCCAGGAGCTCACCATGTCCATCCACCGTAAGCCGCCCGCTTATGACGAGTTGAGCCCTTCGCAGGAACTGCTGGAAACCGGTATCAAGGTGATTGACTTGGTGTGCCCGTTCGCCAAGGGCGGCAAGGTTGGCCTGTTCGGCGGCGCTGGTGTCGGCAAGACCGTGAACATGATGGAACTGATCAACAACATCGCCAAGGCCCACGCGGGTGTGTCGGTGTTTGCAGGTGTGGGTGAGCGTACCCGCGAAGGCAACGATTTCTACCACGAGATGGCAGACTCCGGCGTTGTGAATCTTGAGAACCTCGAAGAGTCCAAGGTAGCCATGGTCTACGGTCAGATGAACGAGCCCCCAGGCAACCGTCTGCGCGTTGCACTGACCGGCCTGACGATTGCCGAGTCCTTCCGCGACGAAGGCAAGGACGTCCTGTTCTTCGTTGACAACATCTACCGCTACACGCTGGCCGGTACCGAAGTGTCCGCGCTGCTGGGCCGGATGCCTTCTGCCGTGGGTTACCAGCCGACGCTGGCC
>JANYFF010000069.1 GCA_025362825.1 Polaromonas sp.
TCCTTGTAATGCTTCCAGCGATTGCGGCCCAGAAGCCGGTCTTCGTCCTGACTGGTCACCACCTCTATAAACCGCTCAAACCGCTCAAAATCAATAGGCGTCGCCTGTCCAAGGTTGATAAGCACGCCGCTGTGAGAACAATCGCCGGGCCGCTCTGCCAGCAATACGGGGGTGTAAGCAATATTTCGCTCATTTGCATGGACCAGGCAATGTGGCACAAATTCAGCAGGTGCGATGCGCCACAGCAATTCGTCCAGCCCGGCCAGAAGACCAGGCTCCCCCGTCACCACCGACTGAACGCCACTGCGGTAGACCTTGCGCAGCAGTCTGCAGCCGTACTGCAGTTTGTCGGGCACATTGAAATGAAATTCAATTTCTGTCATTCAGCACTTGATTTTGCTGCCGCCCGGACTTTCGGCTGCTTTGCTTTTGCAATTGGCTTGCCGCTAACCGCCGCGTCTGCGGTCATGGCGACGCCAAGCAGGTAGTCCACCAACAGTGCGACCGGACGTCCTGTTGAGCCTTTTGCTGCGCCACTTTTCCAGGCGGTTCCGGCAATGTCCAGATGGGCCCAAACAAATTTGGTGGTGAAGCGTTGCAAAAATTTTGCAGCGGTAATGGCTCCCCCGGCACGGCCAGCAATATTGGCAACATCAGCAAAATTGGTTTTAAGCCCTTCTGCATAGTCGTCATCCAGTGGCAGGCGCCAACACAGGTCGAGCGATGACTCACCGGCATCCAGCAAGGCTTTCGCAAGCGCATCATCAGCAGAAAACAGGCCGCTGCGCACGCCGCCCAGCGCCACGACGCAGGCGCCTGTGAGCGTGGCGATGTCGATCACGGCTTGCGGCTTGAACCGCTCAGCATAGGTCAGCGCATCGCACAGGACCAACCGCCCTTCTGCATCGGTATTGAGGATTTCTATGGTCTGACCGCTCATGCTGGTCACCACGTCGCCCGGTTTGATGGCATACCCGTCGGGCATGTTTTCACAAGCAGGAATCAGCCCGACAACATTGATGCGCGGCTTCAATTCAGCCAGTGTACGAAAAACGCCCAGCACGCTGGCAGCTCCGCACATGTCGAATTTCATCTCGTCCATTTCGGCGGCCGGCTTGATCGAAATGCCGCCCGTGTCAAAGGTAATCCCCTTGCCCACCAGTACCACTGGCGCGTCAGTTTTGGATGCGCCTTCATAACGGAGCACGATGAAGCGAAGCGGCTCTGAAGAACCTCTTGCTACTGCCGCAAATGACCCCATGCCCAGTTTCTCGACCTCCTTGGGCCCCAGAACATCCACCTTGATATGTGGCAGCTTGCCCAATGCCTTGGCTGCGGCAGCCAAAAGTGTGGGTGTTGCATGGTTTGCAGGCCGATTACCCCACTCTTTTGCCAGTGCGACGCCCTTGACCAGACCTGTGCCCTTGTCAAATCCGGCCTGGGCTGCTGCCAGATTTGGTACTGCGATCGTCAAACGATCCAGCGCAGTGGATGTGGCCTTCGATTTGGTCAACGTGTATGAATAACTTGCATCGCCGCATGCAAGCACGGCGGCGCGAACAACTTCTGCGCCGGCGTCACCGAGAAGATTAAGGCTGAGAACCACGCGCCGGATATTGCTGCCGGGGCCGTTCTTGATTAAATTCAGCGCTGCAACCACGGCCGCACGCACATTTTTTGGGCTCCCATCGCCCACGCCAGCCATCACCAGGCGGGGAGCCGCTACGCCCGCAGTACGGTAGCTTGCCAGCAGTTTGGCAGGCTTGGCTTCAAAGTCGCCCGCCTTGATAGCCAATGTCGCCAGCCTCGAAACCGGATCGTCTGCAAGCTCCAATGTCGGGCCATTGAGCGGTATCAGAACCACCAGCGCATCGCATTTTTCAGCGCATGCGCGAGCTGGGGTAAGGGTCTTGAGTTCAAAGTCCATAATTGAAGGTCTTGCCAATCAGAAATAAATAAAGCAAAAAACGCAGCATCAATGTTATTCCAATCTTCGATACGCAGAGAGCTTGCCCGCAGCTTCGGTGCCACGCTGGTCGTTCTCATCACCATTGTGCTGACTATTGTGCTGATTCGTACGTTGGGCCAGGCATCACGCGGCGTCATCAATCCGCAGGACGTGATGCTGTTCATGGCCTACTCCACATTAGGTCGACTCCCGACAATCTTGACGCTTTCGCTCTTTATTGCGATGGTCGGCACCTTGTCACGGATGTACCGCGACAGTGAAATGGTCGTGTGGTTCACCAGCGGCCAGGGGCTTGGTGGTTTTCTGGCGCCGCTCTTTCGCTTTGCATGGCCGGTTCTGCTGATCATCACCCTGACATCACTTTTTGTATGGCCCTGGACTAACCAGCAAACCAAGGATATGCAGGAGCGTTATGGCAGCCGCAGCGACCTTGATCGTGTAGCGCCTGGGCAGTTCCAGGAATCATCCAATGGCAACCGGGTTTTCTTTATTGACCGGGATGCTTCAAAAGAGAGGAAATCCAGCAACAACGTCTTCATTGCCGCCACGGAGAAAGGCAAAAGTTCAATCACTACCGCCCGCTCCGGCCGCATCCAGATCACGGGTGACAGCCAGGTCCTGGTGCTTGAAAATGGGCAGCGTTTGGAAAACCAGATTGGACAGTCTGCGTTGAAAATCAGTGAATTCGCAGAATACGGGACCACGATGGGCAACTCGGTCGCGCTCAACACCGAGGTGGTGGATGCCAAACTCTTGTCGATTCCCGCGCTGGTCAAGACACCGACAAGGGGCAATGCCAGTGAGCTGGCCTGGCGACTCGGATTAGCACTGGCTGCGGTAAATTTCGTGGTGTTGGCGGTGGCACTCGCAAGCGTCAACCCGCGCGGTGGACGTAGCGGCAACATGGTTTTCGTGGTGCTGACATTTCTCGTGTACAACAACCTCGTTAATCTTGGGCAGAGCTGGATTTTTGGCGGCCTGATCGGTTTTGCAAACCTGCTAGTGCTTCTGCATGGTGGAGTTCTCGTGCTTGGCCTCGCCTGGCTTGCAAAACGACATGCCAACTGGACCTTGCGAGCGGCCCTGAGACCCCGTTCCAGGCGTCCCCGGTTGCCGGAAGGCACAGACGCATGAAAACCATTCGCCGCTTGATTTATGGTGAAGTGCTGGCGTCAATTGCCCTGGTTGCGCTTGGCTTTCTTGCCCTGTTTTTCTTCTTTGACCTGGTCGACGAACTTCAATATCTCGGAAAAAACAACGGGCTACCCAATGCCAGCGATGTTTACCAGATTAGGCAAGCGCTGCTTTATGTTGGCCTGCTGGTACCCAATCACCTTTATGAGCTGCTGCCTATTTCGGTATTGATAGGCACCATTTTTGTCATGGCCCGGCTTGCACAAAGCTCGGAATACACCATTCTTCGAACCAGTGGACTGGATCCCTGGCGAGCCTTGAATCTGCTACTTGGCCTGGGCGCCTTTTTTGTCGTCCTCAGTTTTGTGATTGGTGACTATGTAGCGCCCTTTACCGAGCGGGCTGCCCAGCTGTTCAAGGCGCGCTATCAAAGTGCTGTCACTGTCGGCCAGACCGGCGCCTGGTTGAAAGAAAAGCAGGCCTACAACACCTATGTCGCCAACGTCAAGACATTGACTTCGCGCAACGAAATGCAGGGCGTGCAGATTTTCGAGTTCGACAACAAGGGCTTGATTGTTTCCACCACACAGGCTGCGCTGGCGTCATTTGGCGATGACGATTCCTGGCTGCTGACCAAAGTCATCCGGACGGAGTTCAATACACCTTCAAATACGCCAAGTCCGCGCGATCAGGCCAGCCAGTCCAAACAACCCGTAGGCGTCACCCGTGCAGTCATTGAAAACTTTCGCTGGCCTACGGAAATCACGCAGGAAATGGTGTCGGTGGCGCTTCTGAAACCAGAGCGTATGGGAACGCTTGATTTGTTCAACTACATTCGCCACATCGAGGCAAACGGCCAGACTGCGCAGCGCTATGAAATCGAGTTCTGGAAAAAAGTCTTTTATCCCCTGAGCTGCCTGGTAATGGTGATACTGGCCTTGCCTTTTGCCTACCTGCATTTCCGGTCTGGCGGCATTGCAAGCTATGTTTTTGCCGGCGTGATGATCGGTATCAGCTTCTTCCTGCTCAACAATGTTTTCGGCTATGTGGGGAACCTCCGCAACTGGCAACCCTGGATTGCGGCCGCAGCGCCCGGCCTGTTTTACATGGCCATTTCGCTAGGTGCGTTTGGCTGGCTGGTCATACGTCGCTAAAAAAAGTTGGGGAATCACATGAAAACCGGCATCATCCTCTTCGCGCATGGGTCACGTGATCCTTTGTGGCGCCTGCCAATCGAAGCTGTCGCTGCACAGATCGCTGGTCGCGCACCTGATGCGCTTGCACGCTGTGCGTACTTGGAGCTTTGCACACCGACACTTGCCGAGGCCGCCACTGAGTTGATGGCTGCGGGCGTCCAGGAAATTAAAATATTCCCGCTATTTTTCGGAGTGGGAAAGCACGCCAGGGAAGATTTGCCTGCGCTGGTTCAAGGCCTGCGCGATGCATATCCCGAGGTAAAGGTGGAGCTTTTACCAACTGCGGGCGAGTTTCCCCAATTGATCGAATTAATGGCAGATATCGCGCTGTCGTGACAAATGCATCGCATCACCACGCACGGCGCTAAAGCGTTAGGGCATTACAGGCATAATAAAATCAATAATTAGTACGGATTCAATATGAACCTTCATCAATTTCGTTTTGTTCAGGAAGCCGTCCGCCGCGGGCTCAACCTGACTGAAACTGCCCGTGCCCTGCACACCTCACAGCCTGGGGTCTCCAAAGCCATCATTGAACTGGAAGAGGAGTTGGGGGTCGAGATTTTTGCCCGGCACGGCAAGCGCCTGAAACGCGTGACCGAGCCTGGCGACCATGTGCTTCAAAGCATAGAGATCATCATGCGCGAGGTCGGCAACCTGCGGCGTATAGGCGAGCAATATTCAAAACAGGACAGCGGCACGTTGTCGATTGCCACTACCCACACCCAAGCACGGTATGTTCTACCGCAACCGGTCGCCCGGCTGCGTGAGGCCTTCCCGAAGGTCAACGTCAGCCTGCACCAGGGTTCACCTGATCAGGTGGCCAAAATGGTGATCGATGAGGTCGCTGAGATCGGCATCGCGACAGAGTCACTGACGCACTACTCCGAATTGATCACCCTGCCTTGCTACGAGTGGCAACACATGCTGGTTTTGCCAACGGCACATCACCTGGCCGGCAAGGACAACATTACCCTTGAAGATCTAGCCGCCGAGCCGCTGATAACCTATCACCCCTCCTTCACCGGGCGAACCAAAATAGACCAGGCTTTTGCGGCGAAACGACTGCAACCACGCATTGCGCTTGAAGCAATTGACTCTGATGTAATCAAGACGTATGTGCGCCTCGGACTGGGCGTCGGCATCGTCGCCGAAATGGCGATCAAGGACGACGGCACAAACAGTGATTTGCTGGCCATCCCCGCTGGACCATTGTTCGGCATCAACGTCGCGCGTGTCGCTTTCAAGCGAAGCGCTTACCTGCGTAATTTCGTGTACACCTTTGCCGAACTGCTCAGCGACAAGCTGGACCGGAGCTTGATCGAAAAAGTGATGTCAGGCCATGCAAGTGACTACGAAGTCTGATGGCGAGCCAATAAAGCGAATATTAAAACCATGAACACCGTTACCGAACGAACCCCCACACTGCAAACCAAATTACCAGCCGTCGGCACCACCATTTTCACCGTGATGTCGACATTGGCGCTTGAGAAAGGTGCAGTGAACCTGGGCCAGGGATTTCCTGATTTCGACTGTGATCCAAAGCTGGTCGATGCCGTTACACACGCCATGACGCATGGGCTGAACCAGTATCCTCCGATGGCCGGGGTGCCGTTGCTGCGCGAAGCTATATCAAAAAAATTGCTGCAACTGCATGGCCGCAGCTACGACGCCGGCACTGAAATCACCGTGACCGCCGGAGCTACGCAAGCCATCATCACCGTCATTCTTGCTGTCGTCCACCCGGGCGATGAAGTGATCGTGCTGGAACCCTGCTACGACAGCTATGTGCCGAACATTGAACTGGCGGGTGGAAAGGTCGTGCGTGTGGCTTTGACGCCCGGTACATTCAGGCCGGATTTTGACAAGATATCCAGCGCCATCACACCCAGAACACGCGCCATCCTGATCAACTCCCCACACAACCCAAGTGCCACCGTCTGGAGCGAGGCAGACATGCTCAGGTTGCAGGACATCTTGGCGCCCACCGACGTCCTGCTGATCAGCGACGAGGTGTACGAGCACATGGTGTTTGACGCTGACAAGGGCCAGATACACCAGAGCGCGATTCGCTTCCCCGGGCTGGCAGCGCGTGCGTTCATCGTCAGCAGCTTTGGCAAGACTTACCACGTCACGGGCTGGAAGGTAGGCTATGTGGCAGCGCCAGCGTCATTGACCACGGAGTTCCGCAAGGTTCACCAGTTCAACGTGTTTACGGTCAACACACCGGTGCAATACGGTCTTGCAAGCTATATGGCCGACGACCGGCCCTACCTTGACCTGCCGGCGTTTTACCAGCGCAAGCGCGACCTGTTTCGCGCAGGTCTTGCCAAAACCCGTTTCAAACTTTTGCCGAGCGAAGGCAGTTATTTTCAGTGCGTAGACATCTCTGAAGTCAGCGACCTGAATGAAGCGGATTTTTGCAAATGGTTGACCACCGAGATTGGTGTCGCGGCGATTCCACTGTCGGCGTTTTACGGCGACGGCTTCGACCAGCGCGTCGTGCGCTTTTGTTTTGCAAAAAAAGATGAAACCCTGAATGCAGCGCTTGACCGCCTGGCCCGCCTGTAATTGCCAGAATTCATGCTGCAAAACCCAGCGGGCAAGCCGGTAACAAATCCTGCGGCTGGCGCACCCTCCGGCAATTCATCGACTAACAGCTACCGCATTGTTTTTTTATTTGCAGCATTGACTGTTTTCGCATGGGTCGGCTGGACAAGCGCCTGGGACTCAGGCCTGTACGGCGATAACGTCGAGCAGTTTGTGTGGTCCCACAGCATGGAGTTGGGCTACTACAAGCATCCCCCCCTGCCCACTTGGCTGATGGGGCTGGCGATATCGGCCATCGGCTCGCACTGGTGGCTGACCAATGCGCTCGCGGCTGCCTGTGTTGCAGCCACCGGTCTCTTTACCTGGCTCACGGCCCGCGAGTTATGCGGTGAGCGGACGGCGAATATCGCCATAGTGCTCTGGGGCCTTCAACAGTGTTTCAGCGTTTCTGCAGAGATCTACAACCACAACACAGTGCTTGTTCTTTGCATGTCCGCACTGACCTATTCAGTGCTTCGCGCCTTGTCCTCCAGCCGCGACACGCGATGGTGGCTGGCAAGCGGCGTCCTCGCTGCATGTGCAATGCTGGCTAAATACCAGGCTGCCCTGCCCCTTCTCGCGCTCGTCGCAGCAATTTTCCTCACTGCCAGAACACGCCGGACCTACCTGCTCTGGCGGCTGGCGCTGGTACTTCTGGTGTTTTTCATATTTTTCGGTCCACATCTTTATTGGGGAATTTCAAACCGTTTTCCGTCGCTGCGCTATGCGTCAGAGGTGATTGAATCTGGTGGACTGGTACGCCGCGCCTCCTGGGTGCTGACGTTTGCAGTCAACCAGGCCCGTATGGTTTTACCTCTGCTACTGGCGATCATGCTTGCTGCGCTCATAGCGCGTTTCAGTCGGCGCAATACGGTCAATACACCATTCCCAGTGTCACCGTCTTTCAACCCCGTCACAAGGTGGAGCGACAGGGAGATTTCTATCTGGCTCCGATGCCTGGTGTGGGGGCCTATTGTGGCGCTGATTCTTGTGTCGCTGCTAAGCGGTAGCGCATTGCGAAACCATTGGGGGGTGCAACTCTTCCAGTTCCTATCAATCTGGATCGCATGGAGATGGCGCGCCAGCGCAATCTGGGATCTCCGCAGGCTGGTGACTGCAGCGGTGCTGGTGCATGCTGCAGGTTTTCTGTATTACGCCATCAAGCAAAGTGACGAGACCGCAGCACTTGCCGATCGCCGCGCAGACTCTTCATATCCCGGCCAGCGCATGTCTGATGCCGCCATAGCGCACTGGAAGCGCTTCAGCAACTGTCCCGTGCGAATCGTTGCCGGCGATTTTGAAGCGGGGCTGGTTTCTGCTTACGCCAAAGGATCGCCTGTCGTGTTCACCGCAGCTGTTGCAACGCCCTGGGTAGGCGAGGCTGATATCGAACGCTACGGCGCGCTGTATGTTTTCGACAGGAACACCACCCTGCCGGCCAATGTCTTGCAAACCATCAAATGGTCATTGAGCAGTGGTGTACAAAACGACAAGTATGTGCAATTTGCAGTCAGGCTACCAGCCAGCCCCTGCCCGGCCGGCCCCTGACTATTGGGCGCGCTCGTGCGCAGTTCAGGCAGGCCTTTTAGAAGCCAAAACTGTAGGTGCTTCCTGACGGTTCCACACGCCTTGCGCCTAGTGGCTAATAGACAGATACGGGCAAGAATTGGCGCATACAAATAAGGAGTTTCTATGTCGCTTTCGCTCATCGTGCTGATCGTTCTTATCCTGCTTCTAGTAGGCGCCCTGCCGTCATGGGGACACAGTCGCAGTTGGGGCTATGGTCCTAGCGGCGGTCTGGGCCTGGTGGTGGTCATCCTGATCGTTTTGTTGCTGATGGGACGGATTTAACGCTCCCGTAGCTTCATTGAAAAATGGGACCTCGCTGAATGCGAAGTCCCATTTTTTTGTGCCTTGCCAGCATCTGGTTTCACCGGGCTCTAATCAGCGTAACACTTCCAGGACTTCGCCTGAGGCCGGTAGATGCAGCGTCCGCCGGGCGGCAGATTGACATAGGTCAGGTAATACGAGCCATCACTGGTCAGTACAAAAACAAAGGGACTGAACCGCCCTCTGGGAATTTGCGGCAGCAATGACGGGACCAGTTCCTGCAGCTTTTCGGGATAGCTGTTGTGCGACTGTTTGTACTGCTGAAGTTTGCCCACCAGCAAGTCTCCCTGCGCACGATCATCTAACTGTGCGGCATCTTGAATGAAGAAGGCGATAACCGCCGCAACGCCATAAATCGCAGCCTTGATGGCGCCAACCTTGAACACCGCCGGTGCCTTGC
Organism: Polaromonas sp.; assembly: GCA_025362825.1. Lineage (GTDB taxonomy): Bacteria > Pseudomonadota > Gammaproteobacteria > Burkholderiales > Burkholderiaceae_C > Polaromonas. The sequence continues at coordinate 9,179 of JANYFF010000069.1, forward strand.
GCACATGACGCAATGACCATAAGAACCCACCCAAAGCCATCGTCCCCAGCAATGGCGCGCCCACCCAGCCGGCCAATAGCACCACCAGCGCCGCCAGCACTACCCGCCCCATAACGACCTTGTAAAGCGCATAGGGCCTGGCGTCATCAGGCACTGAAATGTCTGGGAACTCGCTCATCATGGCCTCCTCGAGTTGTCATGGCAGTTTGAGGCAACCAGTGTCCCACACAGTTCCCGGCGCCATTCCCCCGGTTCAAAGAGGTCAGCTGTTTAGCTGGCCCCAAGCCTTTTCAAGCCGTTTGATGCTCACAGGTTGCGGCGTGCGCAACTCCTGGGCGAAAAAGCTCACCCGCATCTCCTCGATCAGCCAACGAAACTCCTGCATGCGCGCGTCGGTGGCACCCTTGCGTTCGGCGACCAGTCGCCAGTACCGTTGCTCCTGGGGCTTCAGTTCGGCCATCCGGGCTGAATCGCGCGCCGGATCGGAACGCCACTTTTCAAGACGCAAGGTAATGGCCTTGAGGTAGCGCGGAAAGTGCTGCAGCTGCCCATAGGGCGTCAGCATCAGGAACTTCTTGGGTACCAGACGCTGCAATTGCTGGGCTGCGTCTGCAGCGGCTTCGGCGGCATTTTTGCTGTCCTTGATCTTGCGCTGGGCCACGGCAAACTCAATCAGGATGCCGTGCGCCGTGCGCGCGAGCTCGCTGGCAATCAGCGTCAGGCGGCCGCGCCCATCCTCGATGCGCTTGTTGAAATCAGCCTCAAAGGTGGGCAGCGGATCGAGCAAAAACGCCCGGTCCAGCGCGACTTCAATGATTTGCTCACGCAACTCCTCCAGTGTCCCGCCGCCGGAATTGTCAGCAGCGCGCCCCACCAGCATATAGGCGGTTGCCATCTTCTGGAGCTCCGGCAGGTTCTTTTCCAGGTATTTGAGGGCGTCACGGATTTGAAGCGAGAACAGCCGGCGCAAACCCGCGCGGTGCCGGACTGCCGCCATCTCAGGCTCATCAAACACCTCAATCGTCACTGCATCACCCAAGTCAATCAGCGCCGGAAAACCAATCAGCGTTTGCGCACCCTTGCGAATTTCCATCAACTCCGGTAGCTCGCCGAAGCTCCAGCTGGTGTAACGCTCGGGCGTCCTGACAGTGGGCGACGCTATGTTTTTAGTAGCTACAAGCGACCGGATTCCAGGGGCTGCAGGCACTTTTCCTTGCAAATCGGTGTTTTTTTCACCTTCAGCAGCCGAAACGGCCAGATTTTTGAGCCCAGCCAGCGCCTGGAAGGCACCCCTTGCCTGGGCACCCAGTTCGCCCTTGAGTCCACCGAGGTTGCGGCCAGTGCCAAGCTGCCGGCCATGCTCGTCCACCACGCGAAAGTTCATGAAAAGGTGTGGCGGCAGCATGTCCAGCTTCATGTCGCCACGCTTGATGTCCAGCGACGTCGCATCACGCACAAGCTTGAGCACCGCATCGGTGAGCGACCCAGCGCCAAAAATGTCCGGCTCATTGAGCTGGGCTGCCATGCGGGTGGCCGTTTCGGGCAACGGCACCAGCCTTGAACGCGGACGCTGGTGCAGGGTTTTGATGAGGGCCTGCACCTTGTCCTTGAGCATGCCGGGCACCAGCCACTCGCAGCGCTCTTCGTTCACCTGGTTCAGCGCAAACAGCGGGACGTCCACCGTAACACCATCTTTGGCGTCTCCAGGCTCGTGTAGATAGGTCGCCGTGCAGTCCACGCCCCCTAGTCGCAACATCCTCGGAAAAGCCTGTGTCGTGATGCCTGCAGCTTCATGGCGCATCAGCTCTTCCTGGCTCAAAAGCAGCAGTTTGGGCTGCTTTTTTAGCTCGTCCCGGTACCAGCTTTCAAAGCTGGCGCCGCTGCAGACATCAGCGGGCAATTGCTGGTCATAAAAGGCGTAGATCAGCTCTTCATCTACCAGCACGTCCTGGCGACGCGCCTTGTGTTCGAGCTCCTGGACGTGCGCGATCAGCTTTTCGTTGGCCGCCAGAAATGGCAGCTTGGTTTCCCAGTTGCCGGCAACCAGCGCCTCGCGTATGAACACCTCGCGGGCCGTAACAGGGTCCAGCCGCCCGAAGTTGACGCGCCTGCCGTTGTAGATCACCAGTCCGTAGAGCGTGGCCCTTTCCAGAGCAGTAACCTGTGCAGCTTTTTTCTCCCAGTGCGGGTCCAGCAACTGCTTTTTGAGCAGATGGCCGGCGACCTGCTCCACCCATTGCGGCTCGATGTTGGCGATGCCCCGACCAAACAGGCGTGTGGTTTCGACCAGCTCGGCAGCCACAATCCAGCGGCCCGGCTTTCTGCTGAGCTTGGCGCCAGGGTGCCGGTAAAACCTGATGCCACGCGCACCCAGGTACCAGTCTTCCTCGTCGTTCTTCAAGCCTATATTGCCGAGGAGGCCGCACAGCATGGACAGATGCAGTTGTTCATAGCTGGCAGGCTTGTCGTTCAACTGCCAGCCCTGCTCGCCAACCACGCTGTGTAACTGGGAGTGGATGTCGCGCCATTCGCGCACACGGCGCATGTTGATAAAGTTCTCGCGCAGCAGGTTTTCGTGCTGACGGTTTGTCAACTTGTGCACAGCATCATGGCCGCCACGCGAGTCACCCAACCATTTCCACAGCTTCAGATACCCGACAAACTCACTTTTCTCATCATCAAATTTGGCATGCGCCTGGTCGGCCTGCGCCTGTTTGTCCATTGGCCGGTCGCGCACATCCTGCACGCTTAACGCGCTGGCAATCACTAGCACCTCGTCCAGCGCGCCCCGGTCTTTGGCCTCCAGAATCATGCGGCCTACGCGCGGGTCCAGAGGCAGTTTGGACAACATGCGGCCTACGGTCGTGAGCTCGTTGTCATCGTCTACTGCGCCCAGTTCGGCTAGTAACTGGTAGCCGTCGGCCATGGCGCGTCCCTGCGGCGGCTCGATAAATGCAAAATCCTCAATCGCACCGAGATGCAGCGCCTTCATGCGCAAAATCACGGCAGCCAGGGAACTCCGCAAAATCTCCGGATCAGTAAAGCGTTGCCGACCAACGAAATCCTGTTCGTCGTAAAGACGTATGCAGATACCGTCGGCCACCCGGCCACAACGCCCTGCCCGCTGGTTGGCGGCGGCCTGACTGATGGGTTCAACCAGAAGCTGCTCCACCTTGTTGCGAAAGCTGTAGCGCTTGACACGCGCGGTACCGGCATCAATCACATAACGGATGCCCGGAACTGTGAGCGAGGTTTCGGCCACATTGGTAGCCAGAACAATGCGGCGGTTGTTGTGCCCCGCAAAAATCTGGTCCTGCTCAGCCGGGCTCAGGCGCGCAAACAGGGGCAGTACGTCAGCGTTGCGGTTCAGGGGCTGGTGCGACAGGTGCTTGCGCAAATGGTCAGCGGCTTCGCGAATCTCTCGCTCCCCCGGCAAAAAAATCAGGATGTCGCCTGCGCTGTGGGGCGTGAGCCAAAGCTCGTCTACGGCGTCGGCAATCGCATCGTTCAGGTCGTAGTCGCGCGATTCTTCGTACGGCCGATAACGTTGCTCCACCGGAAACATCCGGCCCGAAACCATAATTACAGGCGCTGGACCTTTGCTCGATGCAAAGTAGTCGGCAAAGCGCTGTGCATCAATCGTTGCCGAAGTAATGACCACCTTCAGGTCTGGCCTGCGCGGCAGCAGCTGGCGCAGGTAGCCCAGTAAAAAGTCGATGTTCAGGCTGCGCTCGTGCGCCTCGTCGATGATGATGGTGTCGTAGGCATTGAGCAGCGGATCGGTCTGCGTCTCGGCCAGCAAAATGCCGTCGGTCATGAGCTTGACGGACGCATCGCGGCTCAGCCGGTCCTGAAAGCGCACCTTGTAGCCGACCACATCGCCCAAGGTTGTTTTGAGCTCTTCAGCAATGCGCTTGGCAACGCTGGAGGCTGCAATACGGCGTGGCTGGGTGTGTCCAATCAATTTGGCGCGCTGGCCTGCCGGGTAGTTCAGCTTGCCGCGGCCCATGGCCAGCGCAATCTTGGGCAGCTGGGTGGTTTTGCCGGAGCCGGTTTCGCCGCAGACGATGATGACCTGGTGTGCCTGCATAGCAGCCGTGATCTCGTCGCGTTTGCCTGAGACGGGCAGAGACTCCGGGAACTCAATCCGTAGCGGTGCTGGCGAGGGGCAGTGAACTGGCGGGGACGGTGGCTGTGACGACAAGGGAAATGCTGCTTAAAGCCTTCGATTATCGGCGGTCAGGCCCCCGCACCGGAAGCAGGCACCGGCAATTCAACAATCGTGTTGCTGGCATCGTCGAACCATGCGATCCGGCTGGCGTAGCTGATGGCCGTCCGGGACATGCCCCGGCTCATGGATACGGCACTAGAACCGCGCACCGCCGGGTTCGACACGATCATCGCGCCAACCCCGATTTCACCGACCCACACGGTATTACCGGTTTCAAGCCGTCTGGCATCCAGGTTGGTATTGAGTGCGACCGATCGGCGCAGGCGAGATTCCACAGAACGGGCCAGTTCCTTCAGCCTGCGGGGATCGGTGCAATTACGCATAATGAGCAAAAAGCCGTCCTTACCGAGCCGCCCGGTCTCGACATGGGCAGGCACCCAGCGACGCAAACGTCCGGCGCACACAAAAAAGGCACTGTTGACTGCCGCGCTTCCATGCAGCTTTTCCAGTGCGTACAGGTTGGCGATGGTCAGGACAAGGACGCCTATTGGTTCCGGCTTCTCCCGAAACTGTCTGAAAATATCGGCCACCAGTTCGCTGGTTTCGGCGTTGGAGCGCATGCGCGTTACCGGGTCGTAGCCCGGACCATGCGCCATAACGTCATGCAGCTCGATAAGGTAGGCATAACGTGTCCAGAGAAAATACGCCAGCGTGGCCACATAGAAAGTCGCGGCTAGTGCTGTGACAACATGAACCTCCTGGAGGTTTTCTGCGCGGTGCAAGGCAATCCAGCCGAAACCAGCCAGTGCAACAAGGATGCAAAACACGCTGAAAACAGCAACCCAGGCGAGCCGCTCACCCCGCAAGGCACTGCGTAGGCAAGTTGCCAGCGCGATGACCGCCAGCAAACACCCCATGCATACGCTGAGCGCCAGAAACTGCAAGGGCATGAGTTGCCAGCCCAGCGCCAGTATCAGCACACACAAACCCAGCAATGCCCGCGACGCCCGGCGCCTGAGCGAAAGTGATTTAAGCGAGCCCAGGGTAACAAACAACTGATAAGTCAACAGGCCCGACACCAGCGTGGCCAGGTGCGCCAAAAAACGGGCCGCGGTATTTTCATTTGAAATTGGCAGGCCGCCGAGAAAAGAAGCTGCAAAAAATGCCGATGCCAGCGCTGTCAGGGCCGCGTTGCGGGCGATACGCCGCAATGACCGATGGAAGGCCGCCGCAGCGCCAGCCAGAATGACCACGGTTGCACCAAAAAAGCAGCCCCACAGGCCGACGATCAATTTTTCCATCTGTATACAAGATACCCTGCACAACGTAATCCCGCAAGGAGGTCTGCGCCGAGCGGACCGTATACGCCGACCTGCGGGGCACTGTTTAGTGCCTTACACTCGTTTTCACTGGTTGATGGGTCTTTTGCCGTACACGCTTGCCTTCGCCGCTATTTGTTTTCCCCTCCTGAACCCGAAAGCGCGCCCCATGTCTGCCGTTTTTAATTTCACCTTTGTCCCGTGGTTTCGTTCGGTGGCGCCCTACATCCACACACACCGCGGCAAAACATTTGTAGTTGGCATCGCCGGCGAGGCAATCGCCGCCGGCAAACTGCCGCACATCGCACAGGATCTGGCCCTGATCCAGAGCATGGGCGTGAAGATCGTGCTGGTGCATGGTTTCCGTCCGCAAGTCAACGAGCAGCTCAAGGCCAAGGGCCATGAGGCCAAATATTCGCACGGCATGCGCATCACCGATGAAATAGCGCTGGACTGCGCGCAAGAGGCTGCCGGCCAGTTGCGCTACGAGATCGAGGCCGCTTTCAGCCAGGGCCTGCCCAATACACCGATGGCCGGGGCAACGGTACGTGTCATTTCAGGTAACTTCATCACGGCTCGCCCGGTGGGCATTCTGGATGGTGTTGACTTCCGCCACTCCGGTATGGTGCGCAAGGTGGATGTGGCCGCGATTGCCCAGACGCTGAACTTTGGCGCCATGGTGCTGCTGTCGCCCTTCGGCTTCTCCCCGACTGGAGAAGCATTC
>JANYFF010000088.1 GCA_025362825.1 Polaromonas sp.
ACATCAAATACCTCGCCCTGCACAACCCGCACCAGCTTGCCTTGGGGCTGCTGAATTTGATAGTGCAGGCCGCGCAACACATTTTTGACAGAGCGTGAATGGTTGTCTTGCACAAAGTTGACCTGCCGGCCTATGGCCGCCTCAAATTTGGCTTGATTAAAACTCTCGAAGAAGAAACCTCGTTCATCTCCAAATACCTTGGGCTCGATCAATACAACGTCTGGAATAGCCAGAGGGGTGACTTTCATCAAAATACTTTTTCTTTCAAGACGCGAAGCAGGTACTGCCCGTAGCCGTTTTTGGTGAGGGGTTGCGCGAGCTTTTCAAGCTGGGCGGCGTCAATCCACTGTTGCCGGTATGCAATCTCTTCCGGGCAGGCCACTTTCAGGCCCTGGCGGTTTTCAAGCGTGGCGATAAATTGGCTGGCTTCAAGCAGTGACTCGTGAGTGCCAGTGTCAAGCCAGGCATAGCCCCTGCCCATGATTTCAACATTGAGTTGCCCACGCTCTAGGTAGAGACGGTTCAGGTCTGTGATTTCAAGTTCACCGCGCAGCGATGGTTTGAGGTTATTGGCAAATTCAACCACTTGGCTGTCATAAAAATACAGGCCGGTGACGGCGTAATTTGATTTCGGCCGGGCAGGCTTTTCTTCCAGCGAAAGTACCTTGCCAGTTGCATCAAACTCGGCGACGCCGTAACGCTCCGGGTCGTGCACATGGTACGCAAACACACTAGAACCGCCGGTCCGCGCCATGGCGTTGCCCAACAGCTTGTGAAAGTCGTGGCCATAAAAAATATTATCGCCAAGTACCAGCGCGCTTGGGGAACCGTCCAGAAACTTTTCACCAATAATGAAGGCTTGGGCCAGGCCGTCAGGGCTGGGCTGCACCGCGTACTGCAGCTTCATACCCCACTGGCTGCCATCGCCCAGCAGCTGCTCAAAGCGTGGCGTGTCTTGTGGCGTGCTGATGATCAGCACTTCGTGGATACCCGCCAGCATGAGCGTGCTCAGCGGATAGTAGATCATCGGCTTGTCATATACCGGCAGCAACTGTTTGCTGATGGCCAGCGTCGCAGGATGCAGTCGGGTACCAGAGCCTCCGGCAAGGATGATGCCTTTGCGTTGTGTCATTTACTTCTAGAGTGTTGATTTAGTGTTTTGTTTCAGCATGCGCCAAGCCTAGTTCAGCGGCAACCGCATTGAGCTTCTTGTCTCTGGTCCAAAGCATTGTGCCTCCCAGGCGGGCGGATGCAAGCAGATGAACGTGCACGTAGCCGATGCCTCGCCCCATCAATTCATGCTGATTAATAAAAAACAGCATCTCCTTGTCGGTGCTCACGGGCATTGGGAAAAGGGCTTGCAGCAGGCTCAGCACCTCGACGCGCGAACGCATATTACCGCAAGCCAGTTCACCCAACACAAATGAATGCATCCCTACTTGCCCTGCTTCCAATGCAGCAGTCAATGCTGCGTCACCATGCCTGAAATGGTCAATCCAGACCGAAGTATCTACCAGCATCATTCAGAGGCATCCCGACGCCGAGGGATGGCTTGCAACTGGTCTTGTGTGCCCCCAAGCTTGGCGAGGCGAAGCGCGCTCTCGCGCTGCACCAGTGCCAGCAGCGCTTCACGCAGCAATTGAGTTCGCTCGGTCAAACCGCTCACAAGCTGAGCTTGGGCGAGCAGGTCGTCGTCAAGATTGATGGTGGTACGCATGAAAATATTTTTAAACGTTTAGTGAAGTCTTGCCTGCTTTGTCATGCCGCACCTCAATCAGGTCCGTGGCAGCCCCATCTTGAATCCATAGGTTGCGGCTCAGGCCCGCAATAACGATCCAATTTTTTGCCATTGCAACGCAGGGACAATATTTTTACTGCGAAGTGTCGCAGGAGAGCCATCAATTATGACATCAAGTGATGCCTAGTCGAAAACCTCACTTAACATGCGCTCCACCCCCTGTTGCCAGGATGGCAAGCTCAAGCCAAAGGCTTTTTGCAGCTTGCGCGTATCCAGGCGCGAATTATGTGGTCGCCTCGCAAGCGTCGGGAAAGCACTGCTGGGCACTGCCTCAACCGTCTTTGCCATTATTTTTATAGCTGCATGCTCAGGTTCTACCTGGGACAAAACGTATTTTGCATAACCATACCAGCTGGTTTCTCCTGCCGCAGCCAAATGATACAAACCCGCATCGTCAGGGGTCTTCAACACTTGCCGCACGGCAAAAGCGGTTACATCGGCCAATAGCTCCGCGCCCGTCGGTGCACCAAACTGGTCATCGATCACGCTCAAACGCTCGCGTTCCTGTGCCAGACGCAACATCGTTTTGGCGAAATTGCCGCCACGCGCCGCGTAGACCCAGCTGGTACGAAAAATCAGGTGATTTGGGCAGGCGGCCTGAATCAAACGCTCGCCCTCAAGCTTGGTCTGGCCATAGACATTCAACGGTGCCGGAGCATCTGTTTCAAGCCAGGGCCGGCTGCCGCTTCCGTCAAATACATAGTCGGTGCTGTAGTGCACCAGCAGTGCACCGATGGTTGCCGCTTCCTGTGCCAGCACCTCGGGTGCCAAGGCGTTGATCGTCCGGGCAAGTTCTGGCTCGCTTTCTGCCCTGTCAACTGCCGTATGGGCGGCGGCATTGACGATGACATCGGGTCTAACCCGCTGCACGGTGGCAGCAATGCCGGTCAGGTTGCTCAGATCGCCACACAGCTCCGTACTGTGACGGTCCAGCGCGAAAAGCTCGCCTAGTGGGGCAAGGCTACGTTGCAACTCCCAGCCGACCTGACCTTTCGCACCGAGTAACAGTATTTTCAAACCTGCCCCTTTGCGACTGACCCATAGTGCTGCGTCGTCCATTCTTTGTAGGCTCCGCTTTGAACATGGTTTACCCAATCCGGATTAGCCAGGTACCACTGCACGGTTTTGCGAATGCCGGTTTCGAAAGTCTCGAAAGGCTTCCAGCCCAGTTCATTACCTATCTTGCTGGCGTCGATGGCATAGCGCCGGTCATGACCGGGCCGGTCTTTCACATAGGTGATCTGGGTTTTGTAGCCCACACCGTCTAGCCGGGGTTTCAGTTCATCAAGCAACGCGCACACGGTGTTGACAATGTCGATATTCGGCTTTTCGTTCCAGCCGCCCACGTTGTACACCTCGCCCGGCCTGCCAGCTTCCAGCACACGGCGAATGGCGCTGCAATGGTCTTTTACATACAGCCAGTCGCGAATCTGTTGACCGTCACCATAGACTGGCAAGGGCTTGCCTGCCAGCGCGTTGACGAACATCAGCGGAATGAGTTTTTCAGGGAAGTGAAACGGGCCATAGTTGTTGCTGCAGTTGGTCGTCAGCACCGGCAAGCCATAGGTGTGGTGATAGGCCCGTACAAGGTGGTCACTGGCCGCCTTGCTGGCCGAATAGGGGCTGTTGGGCTCGTAGCGATGGGTTTCTGTGAAGGCTGGATCACCGGCGCCGAGCGAGCCATAGACCTCGTCGGTAGACACATGCAGAAAACGGAAATCATCCTTTGCCTGCGCGGTCAAAGCGCCCCAATGCGCCCGCACGGCCTCAAGCAGGTGAAACGAGCCGACGATGTTGGTCTGGATGAAATCCTCCGGCCCGTGAATGGACCGGTCAACATGCGACTCGGCTGCAAAATTGACAATGGCCCTTGGCTGGTGCGTAGCCAGCAACTGGCTGACCAGCGCCGTATCGCCAAAGTCGCCTTTTACAAATATATGGCGCCCGTCGCCCTGCAGGGCCTCCAGGTTTTCAAGATTGCCCGCATACGTAAGGTTATCAAGATTGACGACTGGCTCGCCCGATTGGGCCAGCCAGTCCAGTACAAAGTTGGCACCAATAAAACCAGCGCCACCGGTCACGAGAAGCATGAGATTCCTTGTTTGAGCATGCAGTTAAGCTGCCGCCAAATTATCCCATGCCCACGCGGCCTGCCCGATAGCCTCTGAAGGGGGGTCTGCAGCGTCAGAAATGTATGCCGCGCATCATCTGCTGCATGGCCACTGCTTCTGCAGACAACTGCGGTTTGGCGGCCTTCTCGCCTGGCTTGGCGCCTTTGGCCGCGGACGAATCGGGGAACATCCGGAAGCTGGTGTTCATGGCGATCTGGGCAATGCGTGGCAACAAGGCGTGCAGCACCTGACCAGAAATACCCAGGCGGGTCGCGACGCGAACCGGCTTGAAAATGCAGGCCTGCGCAATCATGTCGGCTGCTTCCTCAGGCGCCAGCGTCGGCACATTGTTGTACAGATTGGTCGGCGCGATCATGGGCGTACGCACCAGCGGCATGTTGATGGTGGTGAAGCTAATACCTACGTCCGCAAACTCGCTAGACGCACAACGCGTCCACGCGTCCAGCGCCGCCTTGGAGGCAACATAGGCTGAAAACCGCGGCGCGTTGGTGAGCACACCGATGGAGCTGATATTGACCACATGACCCTTGCGCTTGGCCGCCATGCCCGGAAGCAGGCCCATAGTCACGCGCAGGCATCCGAAGTAGTTGAGCTGCATGGTGCGCTCATAGTCATGGAAGCGGTCATAGCTGGCCTCAATCGCCCGGCGAATCGAACGCCCAGCGTTGTTGATCAGGAAATCGACACCGCCATGGTCGGCAATTAACAGTTTGATAAAGCGGTCACAGTCGGCCATGTCGGCGATATCGGCCGGATAGGCGACGAAGCTGTAGCCTTTGGCTTTGGCCTCCTTGCAGGCCTCGTCAAGCTTGTCTTGGTCGCGGCCACAAATTAGCGTGATGGCGCCGGCCTCGGCGAATTTATGCGCCGCCGCCAGTCCAATGCCTGACGAGCCGCCGGTCACCAGCACAACCTTGCCGCCCACCGTGCCGCGCAACGAGCGGTCGATGTGCAGGTCAGGGTCGAGATGGCGCTCCCAATAATCCCACAGGCGCCATGCGTAGTCCTTCAGGTTCGGGCATTCGATACCCGAGCCCTTGAGCGCGGCCGTCATGTCGCGGCTGTCAAAGCGTGTGGGGTAGTTGACAAAGGTCAGCATGTCTTCGGGCAGGCCCAGGTCGGCCAGCACGGCATTGCGGATGCGGCGCACCGGCGCCAGCGCCATCAGGCTCTTTTTGACACTGCGCGGAATAAAGCCGAGCAACGCGGCATTAACGAACAGGTTCATCTTGGGTGCGTGCGCCGCCTTGCTGAAAATATCCAGCACATCGCCGACGCGGTAACCAACCGGGTCCACCAGGTGAAAGCAGCGCTTGGCAATACCGGTCTTGTGGCTGATGTGGTCCAGGGCATCGACAACAAAATCGACCGGCACGATGTTGACGCGCCCGCCTTCAAGGCCCACAGCTGGCATCCATGGCGGAAGCAGCTGGCGCATGCGCTGGATCAGCTTGAAGAAATAGTAGGGCCCGTCAATCTTGTCCATTTCGCCGGTGGTGCTGTCGCCGACAACCATGGCGGGGCGAAACACCGTCCAGGGCACTTTGCACTCCTTGCGGACTATTTTTTCGCTCTCGTGCTTGGTCCTGAAATAGGGGTGCTCGTAGTTTTCGGCTTCTTCAAACATGTCCTCGCGGAACACGCCTTCATACAGGCCGGCAGCAGCAATGGACGACACATGGTGAAAATGCCCGGCATCAATCGCCTTTGCAAACTCGACCGTGTTGCGGGTGCCGTCAATGTTCACGGCGATCTGACTTTCCTCGTCTGCTCCCAGGTCATAGACGGCAGCCAGGTGGTAGAACTGGCCGATCTGGCCCTTGAGTTTTTTTATGTCATCGGTGCTGACACCCAGCTTTTTGCTGGTGAGGTCGCCATGCACGGCCACAGCACGCGCAGGGCTGACACCCCAATATTCACGCAGGGCAGCGACCTTGCCGGCACTTTCTTTGCGGATCAAAAAGTGAACGGTTGAGCCTTTTCGTTCCAGCAGCTTTTTCACCAGGCGTTTACCGATGAAGCCCGTGGCTCCGGTGACGAAATAATGCATGTTCTTGGCCCTGTGTTATCGATTAGCTGTCAATGAAAGTCTGATTCTTGCTTAAAGCCGCGCACTCTTTATTCAGCAAAAACCCGCGCTCACGGCTTGGCAGGCTGCTTTTCCATAGAGCGGTGCGCCTAGCTTTCTAGAATCCGGCACCTAAACGTTAGGGCGCGAAGCGCTTACATTTCCGTTGGTGCACGGCACGTTAGTCTTGCCGTCAAATTCTCCCTCACCCATCACCCCACCCTCACCCCTATTTCCGTCTGGAATCACCATGGTCAAGAAACTGCAAAAAATGAGCGCTGATAAAAAATCCACTCCCCACCTGTCCAGCGCAGTCAAGGAGTCAGCCCAGCAGATCTGGCTGGCTGGCTTGGGCGCATTTTCAAAGGCCCAGGAAGGTGGCGGCAAGGTGTTTGAATCGCTGATGAAGGAAGGTCTGTCCATCCAGCGCAAGACGCAGGCAGTTGCCGAAGAAAAAATTTCCGAAGCCACCAGCAAGATGGCCAACATGGCTGGTGACATCCAGTCCAAGGCTGGCCACCAGTGGGACAAACTTGAAAATATCTTCGAGGACCGCGTCGCGAAAGCCTTGAACAAGCTTGGCGTGCCTTCATCAAAAGATGTGGACGCACTGATTGCACGCATCGACGAGCTCAACAAGAGCGTACAGAAAATGGGCCACAAAGCGCCAGCCAAAACGCCTGCGGCAAAAAAAGTTGCGCCGGCCGCAAAAAAAGCTGCAAAGCCTGCTGCCAAGCGCGCGCCAGCGGCCAAGAGCGCCTGAACAAACTCTGCGCGACTGAAAAAGGGACCTTCGTCCCTTTTTTTACGACTGGTTCCGGCCATGCGAGGCGTCGTACGCCGCAAAAACAATCGCGGGCAGCCTGCTGCCCTTATTCCAAGCCATGACATCTCACAAGCATTCAACCAGCAAGCCGACACCCTGGCAACCCCGTATCGCACTGGCACTGGCCGGTGGCGGCCCGCTAGGCGCAATCTACGAAATCGGCGCCCTCTGCGCGCTGGAAGAGTGCCTGCAGGGCATGTCCCTGACACGGCTAGACCACTACGTCGGCGTATCGGCCGGGGGGTTTATTGCGGCAGGCCTGGCCAACGGCATGACGCCGCGCGAGCTGTGCGCGTCTTTTATCGAGAATGACCACGAAGCTTCGGAAGTTTTTGACCCAGCCTGGCTAATGGTGCCGGCCTACGGCGAATTTTTGCGGCGCGGCATCATGCTGCCCGGCCTGCTGGCATCGGCCCTGTGGCGTGCGACCCTGGGCGGAAAATCTCTGTTGCACGCCGCCGAGGCGCTGGGCCCTGCACTGCCCACCGGTATTTTTTCCAACGACGAGGTTGATGCGCGGCTGATGCAGCTTTTTGACCGGCCTGGCCGCACCAATGATTTCCGCAAACTGCCGACCAGGCTCACGCTGGTCGCCACCAATCTTGACAGCGGCGAGGCTGCGCCCTTTGGCCAGCCCGGCTGGGACCACGTGCCCATCTCCAAAGCCGTGCAAGCCAGCTCGGCCCTGCCCGGCCTGTTCCCGCCGGTAGAAATCGACAACCAGTATTTTGTTGATGGCGCACTGAAGAAAACCATGCACGCCGGCGTGGCCATGGACCATGGCATAGACCTGATGTTTTGCCTGAACCCGCTGGTGCCCTTCAACGCCACGCGAATGTCCGAAGCGGACACCCGCCGGCGCGTGATGAAGCGCGGGCTGCCGCGCGAAAAGCAGGCCATTCCGCGCATTGTGGACGGCGGCCTGCCGGCCGTGATGAGCCAGACCTTCCGCGCCATGATCCATTCACGGCTGGAGCTGGGCATGAAGCATTACGAGCACGCCTACCCGGACACCGACATCGTGCTGCTGGAGCCCGACCACCGCGACACCGACATGTTCCTCGCCAACACCTTCAGCTACGGCCAGCGCCGCCAGATGGCCGAACACGCCTACCAGAGCACCCGGCAAATGCTGCGCTCGCGGCGCACCACGCTCTCGCTAAAGCTGGCGCGCCACGGCGTGACGCTGGACATGGACGCGCTGGAAGATCCCCGGCGCCACCTGGTAGCGGCGCGGCCGGCAACCAGCCGCGTCGGCCGGGCCATCGCCTCCCTGGAAGAGATCATGGACGATCTCGGCGACCTTGTGAAACCTGGCAAACAGCTGCAGGCCTGAGGAGCCGCATGCTGCTGGACTTCCCTAGTTCCCGGCGAGCGGCCGCTGGGTTAGAGTAAGCCCCAACACAAGGTAGATAACATGGCGAAAAAAGCGCCCAGGCGCACGGCAGAGCGCATTCTGGAGGTCACGCTGGACCTGTTCAACCGCTTTGGTGAGCCAAATGTCTCGACGACGCTGATTTCTGCCGAACTCGGCATCAGCCCCGGCAATCTTTACTACCACTACCCGGCCAAAGACGAGTTGATCAACTCGCTGTTTGACCGCTATGAGCGCGCGCTGAGCGAACTGCTCAATGCCAGCGACGGCGTGCGCAACGTCGAGGACGCCTGGTTCTTCATGCACACGCTGTTTGAGCTGATCTGGCAGTACCGCTTTTTATACCGCGACCTGAACGACCTGCTGAGCAAAAACCGCCGGCTTGAAACCCATTTCCAGTGGGTTCTGAAAAACAAGACCCGCTCGGTCAAGGCGCTGCTGGACGGCATGAGCCGCGCTGGTGCGGTGTCCATCGATTCGCGCGAGGTTGAAGCAACCGCCACCAGCATGGTGGTCGTACTGACTTACTGGCTGAGCTTTGAATATGTCCGCGATCCGCGCAATGCACTGGAGCCTGAAAACGCCCAAGCGGCCTTGCTGCGGGGCGCGCACCATGTGCTGAACCTGCTGATTCCCTATCTTGAACAAAGCCAGCGCACGCACCTGCAGGGGGCTGCGCGTGACTGCCTTCGTCAGTGCAAGGAAAGCCAGGTACACGATGAAATACAGCATCGGCAAGGCCAGCAGCGCCAGCCATTGCCAATACCCGAACAGCCGGGCCGCCAGAACATACGGCTGGGTGCTGGCCGCCTTCACCAGCGGCTCGATCCAGGGGTACAG
>JANYFF010000107.1 GCA_025362825.1 Polaromonas sp.
CGATTGTCGGTAGCTTGGAGCGCTTTATCGGGATTTTGATTGAAGAATATGCCGGCGCGCTGCCTGTCTGGCTGGCTCCGGTCCAGGTTTCGGTGCTCAATATCACCGATTCCCAGGCCGATTACGCTGGAGAAGTTGCTAAAACGCTGCAAAATCAAGGGCTTAGGGTCAACCTGGACCTCCGCAACGAGAAAATTACGTATAAAATACGGGAGCACTCGATGCAAAAGCTGCCTTACATCCTTGTCGTTGGCGATAAAGAGAAGGCAGCGGGAGCTGTTGCAGTGCGCGCCCGGGGTAACAAAGACCTTGGAGTAATGTCATTGGAAGCCTTTGCAAAGCAAATCGCTGCCGACATTGCACAAAAAGCCTGATTTTTGAAGAATTTGGCCTTCTGTCCTTACCAGACGGGCTCAAGCCGCTATAGCTTTTATAGCAAGCATTGAAGGATTAACGCCATCGCTACTGAATTTCGTGACCGCCGTCACCGCGAAGAACGCAAGCATCGCTTGAACCGTGAAATCATGGCCCCGGAAGTACGGCTTTCGGGACCGGAAAACGAGCCTTTGGGTATCGTCAGCCTGATGGAGGCCTTGCGCCTCGCGGGTGAGGCGGACGTGGACCTCGTTGAAATCTCGCCCACAGCGGTTCCGCCTGTGTGCCGATTGATGGATTACGGCAAGTTCAAGTACGCGGAGCAAAAGAAGGCGGCGGAAGCGAAGTCCAAGCAAAAAGTGATCGAGATCAAGGAAATAAAATTCCGTCCCGGCACTGACGATGGCGACTACAACATCAAATTGCGCAATATCAAGCGCTGTTTGGAAGACGGCGACAAGTGCAAGATTACCTTGCGTTTTCGTGGTCGGGAAATCACGCACCAGGAATTGGGTTTAGCCCTGCTGGCGCGGATTCGCGATGAGTTGGCAGATTTGATCGTGGTGGAGCAGTTCCCCAAGCTTGAAGGCCGGCAGATGGTCATGATGATTGCACCGGGTCGTAAAAAGCCGGGCGCCAAACCGGTTGCTGAAGCTGCATCTACAGCGGCTGCTTAGGCTAGGCAGAACAAGGGGTTGCCTGACGGCGCTCCGGTGAAGGCAGGTGATAAGCCTGCTTTCCAAAAGTGACAGGGTCAAACCTGTTGCGCCCAGTGAAGAGTCTAAAGACTCAAAGCTGGCAACTGAACAGGCATCGCTTGTCCAGTTGATAAGTGGCTCGGGGCCATCAAGTCTGCGGAAGGTTCGCAGCGCCTCACGAGCACAAATGAAAAGGAGCATTTATATGCCCAAAATGAAGACCAAGAGCGGCGCTAAAAAGCGTTTTCGCGTTCGTCCAGGTGGCACCGTCAAGCGCGGTCAAGCCTTCAAACGTCACATCCTGACCAAGAAGACCACCAAAAACAAACGTCATCTGCGTGGCTCAGTAGCTGTTCATGAGACCAATATGGGTCACATGGCACAGATGCTGCCAGGCCGTGGCATTTAATTAACGACGAACAAGGAGTAAACACATGCCTCGCGTCAAACGTGGTGTAACGGCTCGCGCCCGCCACAAAAAAGTTTTAGCCCTTGCAAAAGGTTTCCGCGGTCGCCGCGGTAATGTCTTCCGGGTCGCCAAAGAAGCGGTGATGAAGGCTGGGCAATATGCCTACCGTGACCGCCGTACCAAGAAACGCGTGTTCCGCCAGCTGTGGATCGCCCGTATCAATGCGGCCAGCCGTTCATTCGGCATGACCTACAGCCAGTTCGCCAACGGCCTGAAAAAAGCCGGTATCGAGATTGACCGCAAGGTCTTGTCCGACATCGCTATTCATGACATGGCAGCTTTTGCTGGCATCGTGGAGCAAGTCAAGGCCAAGCTGGCTGCTTGATTCCCGGCAAAGCGCCATTTTTTAATAGCGCTTCGCGCACCAGACACAGGGGCTAGAGCTTGAGAGAGCACTAGCCCTTTTTCATTAGTTTTCTACCGATCTGACCCCATGACTGATCTGAATGCCATCGTTGATACCGCCAAAGCCGCCTTCGCGCAGGCCGTGACGCCTGCCGATCTGGAAAATGCCAAAGCCTTGTTTTTGGGAAAGTCCGGCCGCATGACCGAGCTGATGAAGGGCATGGCTGCGCTCAGTGTGGAAGAGAAGAAGTCAACCGGTGCCGCGATCAACTTGGCCAAACAAGCGATTGAAGCAGCTCTGACCGAACGTCGTCAGGCCTTGGCCGATGCCGAGCTGCAAATG
>JANYFF010000129.1 GCA_025362825.1 Polaromonas sp.
TTCCTACAGCCAGCAAGCCGTAAGCAGTAAGGTATTTCTGCTTGAAAAGCCCAGTGTCGTAGATGCTGGGCTTTTTTTATTCCTTGGCCAACATGCCATCCTCCACGATCGACACCTGCCCGCCCTTCCTGCGGATGGACAAACACGGCAACGTCATTCTGGATATTCAGGTGATGCCGAATGCACCCAGAACCACTGTCGATGGCCTGTGTGGCGAGCCGGGTCAGCAGGCCCTGAAAGTCCGCCTGCATGCGCCGCCAGTCGGTGGCAAGGCAAACGATGCGCTGCTCAAGTGGTTGGCAGATACGCTCGGCATCCCGCGCCATTCATTTGAGATGGTGCGCGGGAAGACAGCGAGGCGCAAACAGTTGAGGCTGCTCTGTGAAGCCGCTACGAAGGCCGACTGGACCCGGCTAGCCAGACATCTGTAAACAATGACAGCGCCCACTCGTACTATAAATTCAATAGCAGAAGGCGCCCATAAAACGCGGGCTCCAGCCCTTTTAGATCGAGTTTATCGTTTCCAGTGTGTAATTCTGACCGCCCCGAAAAGCGATCTTGTGCGCACCGACTCGGTTGCCCAGTTCCGCACAGCGAACCAGTGACCAGCCTTTCTCAAGGCCGAACAGTAGCGCGCCGCGGAACGCGTCACCACAGCCCGTAGGGTCCACGACTTCTTTGGCGGTAACGGGCGGTACCAGGGTTTTTTCACCCTCCACCCAGACCTCACATCCCTCAGCACCCAGGGTCACGATCAGCCCGCTTACCTGCTTCGACAGCTCGGCGCAGGACAGACCCGTGCGATCGCTCAGCATTTTGGCTTCGTAGTCGTTGACGGTGACCCAGGTCGCAAGCTCGACGAAATGCAAAAGCTCCTTGCCGTCAAACATCGGCAGGCCCTGGCCCGGATCAAACACGAACGGAATATTTGCAGCCTTGAACTGCTCTGCATGCTGCAGCATGGCATCACGGCCGTCTGGCGAGATGATACCCACGGCAATGTCGCTGCGCGCCTTGATGCGTGTCACATGGGCCTGCATCATCGCGCCGGGATGAAACGCGGTGATCTGGTTGTTGTCCCGGTCGGTCATGATCATGGCTTGGGCGGTATAGGCGTCGTCTACCTCACGCACAAATTCGCAACTGATGCCCTGTGACTTCATACGCGCGGCGTACTCCGCGCCATCACGTCCTATGGTCGCCATCGGCAAAGGTGCACCGCCGAGCTGATTGAGTGCATAGGCGATATTGCCGGCGCATCCACCAAACTCGCGGCGCAGGGCCGGCACCAGAAAAGAAACGTTGAGGATGTGCAGCTGGTCAGGCAGGATTTGCTCGGAAAACCGCCCCTCAAAGGTCATGATGGTGTCAAAGGCAAGCGAACCGCAAATTACAGCAGACATTAAATTCTCTCAATTGGGAGGTCAGGGATAAAAGGCAAGCACGCGGTAGCCGGCTACACGTCCTGCCCCCGGGATTAACGCGCCTGCGCCATCCAGGCCCAGGACCTGAATAACCACCAGACCCGCAAAGTCAGAACCAGCCACCAGCTGGTTTCCGGCGGCGCCAAACTGGCCTGGCGTCAGCACCCTGCGCGCCAGCGGCTGATCTTGAGTGTCGGTCAGGGTGACTTCCAGCGAGGGCATGGCAACCGGCATGGTGCCGGTGTTTTTAAGGGAAAAGCCAAGCCTGTACGAACTGGCGTTAATTTTGTTGAATGACGAGCTGTCAATCACGACCGACTCAATCCGGCGGACCGGCCCGATCTCGCATTGAAGGTAAGCACACACGGTTTGCAAGAGCGGTTTGAGCCGCGGTTCAAGCGCAGCCACAGTGTCGCGCTGCTGGATCACCAGTTGCAACAACAACAAGGCTGCCAGCAAAATACACAGCAAGCCGAGCACAACGCGCACCGGCGGTTTGCGCCAGAAAGCCTGCCGCCGGGCATTACGTACAAACGATAGGTTATGAGCCTCATCCGGCAAGTCGGCATTCAGTTCACTTGCAGGATCATCAAGGCCGGAGTTGCGCGAATCGATTGCCGAGTCCTGCACAAAAGCATCAGCAGATACCGACTGCATGCTTTCCTGGCCATCACCCGGATGCAGAGGCACCGACTGTTTCCACTCAGAGGGATCGACGTCGTACCCAGTATCAGCGGCTGGACTGAGCACATCACTGGCAGGTACGGGGGGCGCATGACGCTGGTCGGCTAGAAAGGCACCCGGCGACCATAAGGCTTGGCCTTGCGACTCTGGCTGCTGCTGAAAAGGCGGCAGCTCATGGTCGAACTTAGGTGTGGACACCTGTTCTTGCTCCGGCTGCACCGTCTGTAGGTGCAGGGTGGCATCAAAAACCTCGGAGCAATGCCCACATCGAACCCAGCCTTGGGAGACTTTGAGTTGGTCGGTCACGACTTTGAACATCGTGCCACAGGCGGGGCAGCGCGTAATCAGGCTCATCTAGCGCTATATTGTAGAGGTTGGCCACCCGCCAATCGGGCCGCAAAAGCGGCAATCCGAAGGCAGATTCAAAGCCTCGCGGTCATCAGTATCCAGCCGTCTTCCGCGTCGGCGACTTCGAGCTTGCACCAGGGCGCGTAAGCCGCTTTCAACTCGTTGGCCTGACGGTCCAGAATGCCCGCAAGTACCAGGTTGCCGCCGGTTTGCACATGAGCACACAACAGCGGCGCCAGGACCTTCAGCGGCGTGGCCAGAATATTGGCCAGCACCGTCTGGTAGACGCCTGTGGCCTTGTCGGGCAGGCCAGGTTTCAGCTTGACATGGTTGGCTTCGGCATTGGCCAGGGTCGATTGCACGGCTGCCTCGTCAATGTCAACCGCGTCGATATCGACGGCGCCGAACTTGGCAGCGCCTATCGCCAAAATGCCGGAGCCGCAGCCATAGTCCAGTACGCGACCTGTTATCTCGCCCTGACGCGCGATCCAGCGCAGGCACATGCGTGTGGTCGGATGCGTCCCGGTACCAAAAGCCAGACCGGGATCAAGCCGGATCACCTGTACGGCTTGCGCGGGCGGCTCATGCCAGGTCGGCACAATCCAGAACTCGGGCGTGATCTCAACCGGCGTGAACTGCGATTGCGTCAGCCGGACCCAGTCCTGCTCGGGTACCGTCTGAATGGCAATCAGCGCGCAGTCCGCAAAAAATTCTTGCGCCTGCAACAAGTCAGCCGCTTCGCGAGCCAGCGCCTCCGTCGCAAAAAGCGATACCACCCGTGAACGTTCCCAGCCAGCCTTGGGCGGCGGCATGCCTGGCTCGCCAAACAGGGCTTGCTCGGCGGGCGTCTCGGCATCGGCGTCTTCTACCGAAACGCTGAGCGCATCCAGCGCTTCGCTGATGGTTTCAACGCCATCAGCAGGCACCAGCAAAATCAGCTCAAACATGCTCATAGCTGCGACCCCGGGGCGTCAGCGAACACGCTTGGACAACCACTCTTCAAGATAGTGAATATTGGTTCCACCATCCATGAACTTGGCATCAACCATCAACTCCCGGTGCAG
>JANYFF010000137.1 GCA_025362825.1 Polaromonas sp.
GTTCTGCCCCGGCGTGGTGCCCCAGTGCCCGAGCAACATGCGTTTGACATCGCCAGGCAGCAGTGGCCGCTTGAGTAGCGGGTTGGCAGCCAGATATATCTGGCCGACCGACAGGTAGTTGGCGGCACGCCAGTAAGCGTCTATTTTTTCCAGCAGATCCGCTGGGAATTCACGTTGGGGCATGGTCATTTCTCTCAAAATAAAACGGATACTGCAGCTGTCGGGTTCATCGTCAGGCCCAGCCGAAGCGACGGATGTGGAAATGCTTCATAACCGTGGTCAACACGCAATAAGCCAGCAGGATGCCCGCGAGCCAGTTGAAAAACGCAGGCGGCAAAGGCTGCAGCCTGAAGTAGCCCGCCAGCGGTCCCATTGGCACAAAAATACCGGCTGCCATGATCAACAGCGTCATTACCAGCAGTGGTGTGGCCGCGCGACTCTGCAAAAACGGAAGTTTGGGCGTACGAATCATGTGCACCACCAGCGTCTGGGTCAGCAGGCCCACCACGAACCAGCCCGACTGGAACAGCGTCTGCTGACCCACGGTATTGGCGTGGAACACCCACCACATCAGCGCAAATGTGGCGATGTCGAACACCGAGCTGACTGGTCCGGAAAAGACCATGAAGCGCCCGATTCCGCCCGGGTTCCACTGCAGCGGTTTAGCCACCTGTTCGGGGGCTACGTTGTCGAACGGAATACCGGTTTGCGAGATGTCGTACAGCAGGTTTTGCAGCAGCAACTGCAGTGGCAACATCGGAAGAAACGACAGGAAAACACTGGCCACCAGCACTGACAGCACATTACCGAAGTTGGGACTGGCCGTCATGCGGATGTACTTCAGCATGTTGCAAAAGGAGGTGCGGCCCTCTATCACGCCGTCGCCAAGCACCATCAAGCTTTTCTCCAGCAAGATTATGTCGGCCGCCTCCTTGGCAATGTCCACTGCCGAATCGACAGAGATGCCGATGTCGGCAGCGCGCAGGGCCGGTGCATCGTTGATGCCATCGCCGAAGAACCCGACCACATGTCCGTTGGCGCGCAGTAGACGCACTATTCGTTCCTTGTGCAGCGGCGTGAGCTTGGCAAATATGGCGTATTGCTCCACTGCCAGCTTGAGTGTCACGTCGTCCATCGCCTCGACCTGCGCGCCGAGCAACACCGTGTCCGCCGGCAAGCCGACCTGTTTGCAAACCCGCACGGTAACCTGCTCGTTGTCGCCGGTCAGTACCTTCACGCTAATTCCATGCGCGGCAAGCACCTTGAGCGCGGGCGCGGCAGAGTCCTTGGGCGGGTCCAGAAACGCGATGTAACCGATCAGCGTCAAGGCCGACTCGTCGACCACCGAATACACACTCTGCGTCGGCGGCAGTTCTTTCATCGCCACGGCCACCACACGCAGGCCTTCGCCACCCAGCGCGTGGGCGGCCTGCAGCACCCGCGCCAGCATCGCCGCGTCCAGCGCTGCGTCCACTGTGCATGACTGTCCTTGGGTACCTGCTGCGCCCGACACCCGCACGTGGGCGCAGGCGGCCAGCACTTCCTCAATCGCGCCCTTGCAGATCAGTTCATGGTGTCCTTCACGCTCCGACACCACCACCGACATGCGCCGGCGCGCGAAGTCGAACGGAATCTCGTCGATCTTGCCGAAGTCCTGTCGTAGCCTGAGTTCGGCCGGCTTCTCCACGTGTTCAAGCACCGCGTGGTCCAGCACGTTCTTCAACCCGGTCTGGTAATAACTGTTGAGAAAAGCGAAGTCGAGCACCTCGCCCGATGGCTGGCCGAATGCGTCGGTCTTGCGCGCAAGTGCGATGCGGTCCTGCGTCAGCGTGCCGGTCTTGTCGGTGCACAACACATCCATGGAACCGAAATTCTGAATCGCGTCCAGCCGCTTGACCACCACCTTCTTGCGCGCCAGCAACACCACGCCCTTGGCCAGCGTGGCCGTCACGATCATCGGCAGCATTTGGGGGGTCAGCCCCACCGCTACCGACAACGCGAACAACACCGCCTCGGTCCAGTTGCCTTTGGTGAAACCGTTGACCAGCAACACGATGGGCACCATCACCAGCGCGAAGCGGATCAGCAGCCAGCTGACGCTGTCCACACCGGCCTGAAAGGCGTTCGGTGTGGGGTCGGTCGCCAGCACGCGGGACGCCAAGGTACCGAAATAACTTCGGTTACCGGTGGCCACCACCAGTGCAGTGGCCGACCCCGAAACAACATTGGTGCCCACGTACACCAGGTTGCCTTGCTCCAGGACAGCTTGCGTGTCGAGATGCGGCTCGGCGCACTTCTCCACCGCCGCCGACTCGCCGGTGATCGCTGCTTGTGCAATAAACAGGTCGCGTGCCGTCAGTACCCGGCAGTCGGCCGGGATCATGTCGCCGGCCGACAGCACTACGACGTCGCCGACCACCAAGTCGCGCATCGGAACCTCCAACCGTGCACCGGTCGCATCGCCACTTGCCGCAGCAGCTCGCCGGCACACCGTGGCGGTATTGGTCACCATGGCGCGCAGGCTCTCGGCGGCGCGGTGGGACCGGCCCTCCTGCACAAACCGGATCAGCGTGCTCAGGGCCACCATGACGCCGATGACGGTGGTGGCCTTGGCATCCGCACCGATATACGACACGGCGGCCAACACGGTCAGCAGCAGGTTGAACGGATTACGGTAGCAGTGCCACAGGTGCAACCACCAAGTCAGCGGTTTCTCGTGCGCTACTTCGTTCGGGCCGTCACGCGCAAGGCGGGTACCGGCCTCTTGCGTTGTGAGGCCGTTTGGGCCAGAACCCAAACGCGCCAGCACGTCGGCGGGTGACTCACGGGCACAACGCAGCAGCTCGCGCGACACGGTGTCTGGCATTACCGGCGCAGTGGGCGCGGGGTGCGCTCCATGCGTCGGCCCCGCGCCCGCGAGCGAACCCGCCAGAGGCTGACGTACGAAATGCCGCGATACATGGCGGCGCCGCAAAAAGCCGCTGAACCAGTGCGTCATGACTGGCGTCATACGGCGTGCGCGCACGCCGCTCAGAACACCGCCGCGTGGGGTGACACCTCGGTTCCGGCGTGTCCCGCAAGCATGTCTTCCACCCGGTCGAGGGAACCGATCAAAGCCTTCTTGCCAGTGGCCAGCACAAACTTGCAGGCGGCCTCTACCTTGGGACCCATGGAGCCGGAGGGGAAAACATGCTGTGCCAGCATGTGCGGCGTGACCTTGCCCAAAGCGCGCTGAGTCGGGCGGCCCCAGTCCAGGTACACCGCGTCCACGTCGGTGGCTATTACCAGGCAGTCGGCTTGCAGGTCACGCGCCAGCAAGCCGCTGCACAGGTCCTTGTCGATTACCGCGTCCACACCCCGCAGCTTGCCGTTGTCGCCGCGCGCTACCGGTATGCCGCCGCCTCCAGCCGCAATCACCAACGCGCCGCGCTCCAGCAGCCATCGAATTGGCTCCAGACCCAGCACCGCCACCGGTTGCGGGGACGCCACGACGCGCCGAAAGCTGCTGCCATCCGCCGCCGTGGGCCAGTGTCCCTCGGCGCCCAGCCGCTGCGCTTCTTCCTGCGTGTAGACCGGACCGATGAACTTGGTCGGCTGCCCAAACGCGGGGTCGCGCGGGTCCACCTCGACCCGGGTCAGCAGCGTGGTGACGGTACGCGACGCGGGCAAGAGATTCGCCAGCTCCTGCTCCAGCAAGTAACCCAGCATGCCGTCGGTTTGCGCACCCAGCACATCCAGCGGGTAACTTTGCCCGCTGCCGAACGCAGCCGACTGCAAAGCCAGCAAACCGACCTGTGGTCCGTTTCCGTGGGTGATGACAAGTTGATGCCCCGCCCGCAGGATCGCAGCAAGCGCTGGGGCGGCACGCTGCACGTTCAGGCGCTGATTGACCGCTGTCAGCGGCTCGCCCCGCCGCAGCAGGGCATTGCCGCCAAGGGCTGCGACCACCAGCACCTCAGCCGCCCAGGGTGGCGACGAGGACCGCCTTGATGGTGTGCATGCGGTTTTCGGCCTGATCGAACACGATCGAGGCCGGGCTTTCGAAGACCTCGTCGGTGACTTCCATCTCGGAAATCCCGAATTTGGCCGCGATGTCCTTGCCGACAGCCGTGTCAGCGTTGTGGAAGGCTGGCAGGCAATGCATGAACTTGGCGCGCGGATTGCCGGTCTTTTTCATCAGCTTGGCATTGACCTGATAGGGCAGCAGCAGCTTGATCCGCTCGGCCCATTTCGCCTCAGGTTCACCCATCGACAGCCAGACATCGGTGTAGACGAAATCGACGCCCTTGACCGCATCGCCTACATCTTCGGTGATCATGATCCGCGCGCCGGTCTCTTTGGCTATCGCCTCCGCCTCGGCCTGAATGGCTTTGGCGGGCCAGCAGGCCTTGGGCGCAC
>JANYFF010000157.1 GCA_025362825.1 Polaromonas sp.
CGCCGCGCAACCCGCGCATCCCCGGCCAGGAGCACCCAGCCGTGCTGAGCTACATCGACGTGCTGCTGGGCCGCCAGCCGGTCGGCCAGCGCGTCGCCCTGATAGGCGCGGGCGGCATAGGCTTTGACGTCGCCGAGTTTCTGGTGACGCAAGCCGGCCATTCGACTGCGCTGGACCTGCCGGCCTGGCTGGCCGAATGGGGCGTAGCTGACCCGGTTGAGGTGCGTGGCGGCGTGGTGAGACCCCTACCGACACCGCCGGCGCGCCAGGTCACGCTGCTGCAACGCAAGCCGGGCAAGCTCGGCAACAAACTCGGCAAAACCACCGGATGGATACACCGCGCCGCGCTGAAGATGAAAAACGTCGAGATGCTTTCAGGCGTGAACTACGAACGCATAGGCGCACAGGGCTCAGGCCTTGGCCTGTTCATCACATTCGGCGAAAAACGCCAGGACGGCACCGTGCTCGAAGTTGACAACATCGTGCTGTGCGCCGGCCAGGAGCCGCTGCGCGAACTGCTGGAGCCCTTGCGCGCCGCAGGCGTCAAAACCCACCTGATAGGCGGCGCCGACGAAGCCAGCGAACTCGACGCCAAACGCGCCATTGACCAGGGGACTCGGCTGGCAGCGCGGCTTTGATGCCTGCAGAACTAAAAAATGCATGAAAAGTGCCCGCTGCCCCTGTGGAGCGGGCGTTGGTAGCTATTATTTTTGTAGCATCTCGCTGACGAAAGCGCCAATCGCCAGCGAACTGGTCAGACCCGGTGACTCAATGCCAAAGAGGTTGACGAGACCTTCAACACCGTGGCCTTCGTGCCCCGCAATACCCGCGCCTTTGCGGGCACCCTGGATGACAAAGTCTGCCGCCGGCTCATGGCGTCCGCTGATCTTCGGGCGTATGCCGGCGTAGCCAGCCTGCAGCGCGCCGTCGGCCAGGGCTGGCCAGTATTTGCGAACCTCTGCATAAAAGGCCTCACCACGCGCCGGGTCCACCAGCAGGTCGTCCGGCGATTCAACCCACTGCACGTCGGGGCCGAATTTGGCCTGGCCGCCCAAGTCAATCGTCAGGTGCACACCGAGCCCTGCAGCTTCTGGCACCGGGTAGATGAGCCGCGAAAACGGTGACTTGCCCGACAGTGTGAAGTAGTTGCCCTTGGCGTAATGGCTTGCGGGCACAAAGCGTAGGTCAAGCCCTGAAAACTGTTTGGCCAGTGCCGGTGCGTGCAGGCCGGCGGCATTGACCACCGTGGTAGCGCGCAGCTGCGTGCCGTCTTCGGCCATGAGGTCAATCGACGGGCCGCTGCAGTCTGCGCGGGCCAGCGGGGTATTGAAGACCACCACGCCGCCGGCGTTTTCAAGGTCGCCCTGCATCGCCAGCATCAGGGCATGGCTATCGACAATGCCGGTGCTGGGCGAATGAACAGCTGCGACGCACTCCAGTTGCGGCTCAAGGGCTCTCGCCTGCTCGCGGGTTAGCAGCACCAGGTCGTGCACGCCATTTGCAGCGGCTTTGTCGATGATGCCCTGCAGTTGGCCGACCTGCGCCTGGCTGGTAGCCACCAGCAACTTGCCGCAGCGGCTGTAGCCTATACCGCGGGCCTCGCAGTAGTCGTACAGCATTTGCCGGCCGCGCACGCACAGGCTGGCTTTGAGCGAGCCTTTGGGGTAATAAATGCCGGCGTGGATGACTTCGCTGTTGCGCGAGCTGGTGCCCGTGCCAATGCTGGAGGCAGCCTCCAGAACGATGACCTCACGGCCATCAAGTGCCAGCGCACGGGCAACGGCCAGCCCCACAACCCCTGCACCCAGAACAACACAATCAACCTGGTCCAATTTAAAACTCCGAAAGATGTGTTGCCAGCGTCACAGCCGACGGGGGTCAGTGCCCTGCAACTGCACCAGCAGCGACTGCAGATTGGCCTTGAGCGGCTCAAACCCGGAGTTGATGGCCAGCGTGGCTTCATCCATGTACAGCTTGCGGTTGATTTCTAGCTGGATGCTGTGGCGCTGCGCCGCCGGGTTGCTGTAACGGCGCACCAGTTCCACGCCCTTGTAGGGGTGGTTGTATGACACGCTGTAGCCGTGCGCCCGCAAAAAACTGCAGACCTGCTGCGACAGCGCCCCGCTGGCGGTTGTGCCGTCACGGTCGCCCACCACAAAATCGGCATGTGCTTCACCAGGAAACTCGGTGGCATGGCTGGACGCGGTTGCCGGCATCGAATGGCAGTTGATATGGATGCTGTAGCCATGCTGGCTGTGCGCCGCATTAATAGCCTTGGCAACGGCGGCGTGGTACGGCTTCCAGCAGTTGTCGATGCGCGCCTGCACCTCGGCAACGGAAAGCTTGCGGTCATACACCGGCAGGCCATCGTCGGTGGTGCGCCAGATCAGGCCCTTGCCGAGCCGCACCTTGGACATGATTTTTACGTCGGTTTCAACGCCCCCCGGCCAGGCGTCGTCAAACAGCGTGACGTCCATCTCCGTGATGTTGCGGTTGGCGTCCAGATAACTGCGCGGAAAGTGCGCCTCTATCCAGTGGGCGCCGAGCGCTGGCGCGAAATCATAGAGCTTTTCGACATGCGTGTCTTCGGCGCGGCGCAACACGGCATGCGCACAACTGAACAAAAAATCGTCCGGGTAGCGGGTGCCGCTGTGCGGTGAGTCCAGCACCAATGGACTATTTCCTGGTAGATAACTGACGAATAAATTCATGAACACAATTGTGCGCGCTCGGAAGGCTGAAAATTGCGCCATATTGGGTCACTGTGTGGCTTCCTGAAGCGCCCGACAAGGTGCATAGAAAGACATTTGACTACTGGTTTTCAACGCTTTCTCCAATGTAAAGATGGCCTGGAGAAGCGCTGTCCTACACGGGCTTTCAAAGCGCACCTACACGGTGCGCACCGCCCCCTGACTACAGTGTTAGCACGTTCACCAACGAGTGAAGCGTCTCCACAGGTATCACAACTTTCAAAGGATTTATTGTGAATAAAGCAACTCTCCCCCGCGCACTTAAGCTGTCGGGCCTCGTTCTGGCTGTTGCCTCAATGACTCTGGCAGCAGGCGTTCAGGCCCAGACCAGCTCCAACCCCGGCACGGGACGGGGTCTGTATGCGCCCGGCGCAAGCTACATCGGTTTTAATGCTGGTCGTTCAAACTTCAAAAACCTCGGCAACGGCACTGGCATTTTTGGCGCCAGCAACCGCGATACGTCTTACAGCCTGAGCGGCGGTACCTACTTCAACGACAACTTTGGCGTGGAACTCGGTTACAGCGCATTTGGCCGCGTCAACCGCGCAGGCGGCACGACCGATGCAGAAGGCATCAACCTCGGCCTGGTTGCCAAGGCACCTCTCGGCGATCAGTTCAATCTGCTGGGCCGTGTCGGCACGACCTACGGCCGCAGCAATGTGTCGTCTGCACCCGGCTCCGGTGTGGCAGGCGGACGCGCCAGCGGCTTTGGTCTGTCCTACGGTGTAGGCGCCGAATACGCGTTCAACACCAACTGGTCGGGCGTATTGCAGTATGACGAGTACAACATCAACTTTGCCAACAGCGGCCGCAGCAAGATCAGCACCACCAGCGTTGGCTTGCGCTACCGCTTCTAATCTCCAGGCATTCGTTAAGAAGCCTGCAGCTGACTTGTCAGCTGCAGGCTTTTTCAATGTCCTCACCATGCAATGGCGAGCCAGGAATTCAGCGCATCTGCACCGATCCCGTCACATTCACAAGCACCGTACTTTTGCCTGCTTCAACTGGAACAGCTGCCTCGCTCATATCGGCTGATTTGGCCATGGTCATCATGCGCGGGCGGGGGGTATAGCCCTGGTCGTTGGCGTTGACGGTCACGTCGCGCAGGGTGTAGCCGCTAAAGCCAAAGCTTTTTGACACCTCAAGCGCCTTGGCCTTGAAGCGCTCAATCGCCTGGGTTTGCGCCTCACCTTCAACGCGGGCACGCTGCTCACGACTGAGCGCAAAGCTGACGTTGCCCATGGTCAGGGTTTGTATCTTGCCCGCCGTGCCGGTGATGCGTGAGAAGTCCCGGCCTTCAAGCACCAGCTCGGCCGTACCCTGCCAGCCATTGATCTTGCTGTCTTTTCCATAGCGCGGATACAGGCTGAAGTTGCCGGTACGCACATCCATCTGGCCCGGAACGGCGGCCTGCTTGGCCTGGTTCAGGGCAGTGTCCAGCGCCTGCTTGAGCTGGGTCTGCACGATGTTCGCGTCGCTGCCGCTCACGGTGGTGTTCAGCGAAATCGACAGCAGGTCCTGCTGAACCTCGACCGAGCCGCTGGCCGAGAGCTGGGCCACGTTTTGCAGGGGGCCGTGCGGCGGCATGGTCTGGGCGAACAGCGTCGTACTGCAAGCCAGCAAGGCACAGGACGCTATGAGATGTTTGGCAAGCAGGGTGGTGCGCATGGATTTTTCTCTCTTTTAAAAAGTTGGACTGACAGCCAGCAGCGGCATACGACACACCGGCTGTTGCGGCCGGGTGTGGCAGACGCTGAGAAGCTTTGAAGTAAACGTCGCATTGTGGGACTGTCTTTACTTCAAACGCTCAACTGGCGAATTCAGACTACATTCGCGCAGGTTGATGCGAGAGGTAAGACTTGCCTTTTGCACCGAGTTTTGTAACAGTGTGTCAAAGGTGCGGATAAATACAGTAATTGACGCGTCCAGACCGCAAAATGGCTCTGTTACAAATTACCGAATCAACATGAACCAAGCTACAACAACTGCCCGCCCAGACAAGATCCTGATCCTGGACGACGATGCTCGCATTCGTGATTTGCTTCGCCGCTACCTTTCACAGGAAGGCTTTGAAGTCATCCTCGCAGAAGACAGCAAGGCCCTGAACCGCATCATGCTGCGCGACGCGGTTGACCTCATCGTGCTGGACCTGATGATGCCGGGCGAAGACGGCCTGTCTATCTGCCGCCGCCTGCGCGCCGCCAACGACCGCACGCCCATCATCATGCTGACTGCCAAGGGCGAAGATGTGGACCGCATCGTTGGCCTTGAAGTCGGTGCCGACGACTACCTGTCCAAGCCCTTCAACCCGCGTGAGCTGCTGGCGCGCATTCATGCAGTGCTGCGCCGTCGCCCTGCAGCCGAAGTACCGGGTGCGCCATCTATTGACCAGGAAGTCGTCAATTTCGGCCCCTTCTGTTTCGACATGGGCTTGCGTACATTGCAAAAAAATGGCGAAGAGCTGCCGCTGACAACCGGCGAGTTCGCCATGTTGAAAACGCTGGTGCGCCATCCGCGCCAGCCGCTGTCTCGCGAAAAACTCGCCCAGCTGGCCCGCGGCCGCGAATTCGAGCCCTTTGACCGCAGCCTTGATGTTCAGGTATCACGTCTGCGCAAGCTGATTGAAGTCGACGCCGCGGTGCCGCGTTATATTCAAACCGTGTGGGGCGTGGGTTATGTTTTTGTTCCGGACGGAACAAACTAGTCCTCCAGGCTTGAGGGCAACTTCAAGTATCAAGCCCTGCCAAAGCAGGACTCTGCCGTACTCGCGGCTTATCCCAATTCCTTTTTTCGCGCTTGAAAAACCTGATCGATATGTTCCGTACGGATCCGCTTGTTACAGGCCCTGCACCGCTGGAAATGAGGCCCCGGCGGGGGTTCAACCTTTTCTGGCGCACCTTCCTGTTTCTTGCACTCCTGCTGTTCGGCTCCATCATTGCGTGGCTGCAGACTTTCCGGGCACTTGAATCCGAACCGCGTGCCATCCAGAGCGCGCAGCAACTCGCCTCCATCGTCAACCTGACGCGCGCCGCACTGCGCTATTCAGACGCCATTGCACGTGTGTCGCTGGTCAAGACACTGGCCGATGAAGAACAGGTGCGCATCAAGATGCGCGAACCCAAAGACCAGTTCACGCTTTTCGAGCACGACGAACTCGGCAGCCGCATCAGCGAGGAACTCAAGGCCCGGCTGGGAAATGGAACGATTGTGGCCAGTACAGTCAATGGCCAAAAGGGCCTGTGGGTCGGCTTTGTCATTGACGCCGACAACTACTGGCTACAGACCGACCTCTCGCGGCTGGGCCCTTCCAGAGGCAGCATCTGGGTCATCTGGTTGTTGATAGCAGCCGCACTATCGTTGGCGGGCGCGGCCCTGATGGCGCGGCTCATCAACCGCCCTCTCAAGCAGTTGTCGTTCGCCGCCAGCCGCATGCGCGACGGCGACTTCGATGCCAGCCTACTGGACGAGACAGCTTCGACAAGTGAGATTCGCGAGGTCAATATCGGCTTCAACCGCATGGCCGAGCAGCTCTCAAAAGTCGAACAGGACCGCGTCATCATGCTGGCAGGTATTTCGCATGACCTGCGCACACCCCTGGCGCGCCTGCGGCTGGAAACCGAAATGAGCGTGAAAGATGAAGACGCGCGCGACCATATGGCGGCAGATATTTCGCAGCTCGACGCCATCATCGACAAATTTCTCGACTATGCAAGGCCCGAACCGGCTCAGCTGTCAAAGGTGTCTCTCAACGCCGTGATGGAAACAGCGATGTACGCGGTGGCTGACTACGACGACCTGCGCATCACCGTCTCCATTCCCGACGACATTGATGTGCTGGCCGATGAGGTTGAGCTGCTGCGGGTGATTTCGAACCTGATTGAGAACGCGCGTCGCTACGGCAAAACGCCCGAGACTGGCATTGCCCTGGTCGATATTGCGGCCAAGGTACGCGACCAGTGGGTGCTGTTCAAGATACGCGACCACGGCATGGGCGTGTCGGCTGAAACACTGCCCAAGCTCACACGGCCGTTTTTCCGGGGTGACGCTGCGCGCACCGCCGCCACAGGTGCTGGCCTGGGCCTGGCGATTGTTGAGAAGACCGTACAGCGCATGGGCGGCATCTTCGGGCTGGCCAATACCGCCTCGGGCGGCTTGGCGGCCCATATCAAGCTGCGGCGCAGTTAAAAACGACCATTTAGTGGTCAATAGTGGCTGCAGCCCCCGTATTTTCGGCACCTTCAGCTATTAGTTAAATAGCACTGCGATTCAGGCGGTCAGAACAGCAGCGCCACAGCGCGGGCCTCAATGCTCAGTCCCTGGCCGACCGGGCCGAGTTTTTCTGCCGTCTTGGCCTTGACGTTGACGCGCCCGGCGTCCAGGTCCAGCACCTGCGCAATGCGCTCGCGCATCGCCGGTATGTGCGCCGCCAGTTTGGGTGCCTGCGCCACCACCGTGCAGTCGATGTTGCCGATGCGGTGGCCGCGCTCTGCCAGCAGGCGGCCGACCTCGGCCAGCAGCACGACAGAATCGGCGCCCTTGAAACGGGTGTCGGTGTCCGGAAAATGTGAGCCAATATCGCCCAGGCCGGCCGCGCCCAGCAGCGCATCGATGATGGCGTGCAGCAGCACATCGGCATCCGAGTGGCCCAGCAGCCCGGTGGTGTGCGGCACCGTCACGCCGCCGATGACGAGCTTGCGGCCTGGCACCAGCGCGTGCGTATCCCAGCCCTCGCCGATTCGAAATGTCGGTAAATCAGGCGTGCTCATGGAGTGCTCTTTCTGGGAGTCGTGTAGGCCTCGCGGTTGGCCAGGATGGCTTCGGCCAGGGCGAAGTCTTCGGGATAGGTGACCTTGAAATTCTGCGCGCTACCCGGTACCAGACGAGGTGCCTGGCCCCTGGCCTCGATGGCGCTGGACTCGTCGGTGACTGCATCGCCGGCGGCCTTCAGGGCATCGATCAGCGCGCCGATGCGAAACATCTGCGGCGTTTGCGCAAGCCACTTGTCGCTGCGGTCAATTGTCGATGCCACCCGGCCCAGGGCGCCGCTTTTGAGTGTGTCTGGCAGTTGCTGAGCCAGCAGGCCGCCCACGGCGTCGTCGCGGCAGGCGTCGATCAGCGACCGGATGAGCGTGGGTGTGATCAGGCAGCGGGCGGCATCGTGCACCAGCACCCAGTCATCGACGGCAGCATGGCCCAGCATGGCCTTGAGTCCATTGAGAACGGAGGCAGCGCGGCTGGCACCACCCTGCTTGATCAGCACTTCACTAACCGTTCCAAAGTCCGGGCAGGCCACCATGAAGTTGCCATCATCCGCTGAGATAACGACATATAGCCCATCGAGCAGCCCACCCATCGCCCTGAAAGCCTCGATGGTGTGGCCAACCATAGCCTTGCCATGAAGTACCCGGTATTGTTTTGGCCCGTCGCCACCAGCGCGGCTGCCGTTCCCTGCGCAGGGAATCAGGGCAAAAATCCGGGGTTTCTGGGGTGCTGTCATCATGTTTTCATCATAGATTCTAAAATCAAGGCTCCGCGTGGAATAAACGCCTCACACCCCACTCTTCGCCGTTTGGGGTATTGGTCATTTTTGTCCGCTTTTGCCGCCTGCCTTAACCAGCCTGATTGACCGCCTTCATGGATTTACCCAAGCTCGTCACCGGAAAACGCTACACCCTGCCCCAGCCTGTAGGGTCAGCCGACGCCCTGATGATTGCCCACCTGGGCCTGCGCGAAAAAGCCGCCGGCAAACTGACGGCCATCATCACGTCGGACGCGACCACAGCCCAGCGCCTGATTGATGAACTCGCGTTTTTTGCGCCCGACCTGCGCTGCGCGCTTTTCCCCGACTGGGAAACCCTACCCTACGACACCTTCTCGCCGCACCAGGACCTGATCAGCGAACGGCTGGCCACGCTCTGGCGGATCCAGCAGCGCAACAAGGACACCGGCGCCGATGTCGTCATTGTGCCCGCCACCACCGCGCTCTACCGCCTGGCGCCGCCAAGTTTTTTGGCGGGCTATACGTTTGAGTTCAAGGTCAAGCAAAAGCTCGATGAAGCCCGCCTGAAGGCGCAGCTCACGCTGGCCGGCTACAGCCACGTCACGCAGGTCGTCAGCCCCGGTGAATACGCCGTGCGCGGCGGGCTGATTGATTTGTTTCCGATGGGCTCACTGGTGCCCTTTCGCGTGGACCTGTTCGACAACGAAATCGACAGCATCCGTACCTTTGACCCCGACAGCCAGCGCAGCCTGTACCCGGTGCCTGAAGTGCGCCTGCTGCCGGGCCGCGAGTTTCCGATGGACGACGAAGCACGCTCGCGTTTTCGCAAACGCTGGCGTGAACTGCTTGAAGGCGACCCGACCAAGAGCCGCATCTACAAGGACATAGGCAACGGTGTCGCCACCGCCGGTATCGAGTACTACCTGCCGCTGTTTTTTGAAGAAACTGCCACCGTTTTTGACTACCTCGGCAACGACGCGACCGTGGTGCTGCATGGCGACCTGGAGCCGGCCTTCCAGCGCTTCTGGCAGGACACCAAAGACCGCTACCGGCTGGTGCGCGATGCGCCCGACCGCCCGGCGCTGCCGCCCGAGTCGCTGTTCCTGTCGAGCGAGCAGTTTTATGCGCGGGCCAACAGTTATGCGCAACTGGCTTTCAAGGCCCGTTCAACGGGGCCTGTAACGCCCTTTGCAGACGCTACAACTGCGGCCGCGGCACCCGACACCACCGGCGACTATCCCAGCGCTTATGCGGAGTTTGAACCGTTGGAACCCATGGCCGTGGTGCGCGGTGCCGAAGATCCGTTGGTCAAACTAAAAAGCCATATCCGCAACACGCCGCACCGCGTGCTGATGCTGGCTGAAAGCGATGGCCGGCGCGAGAGCTTGCTCGATTTTCTGCGCGCCAGTGGCGTCAGTCCGCCGACGTTTGAGTCGCTTGCCGAGTTCCAGCAGAGCAAGGAGTTACTGGGCATTGCCACCGCAGCCCTCGATATGGGCTTCAGCTGGCTTGAAGGCGACATCGACTTCATCACTGAAACCGAGCTTTTTGCCGCTGGCACCACCGTCAGGCGGCGCAATAAAAAGCAGGAGCAGGTCAGCGATGTTGAAGCGCTGATAAAGGACCTCTCGGAGCTCAACGTCGGCGATCCGGTGGTGCACAGCGCACACGGCATAGGCCGCTACAAGGGCCTGATCAACATGGATCTGGGCATTGGCAAAAATGCCGATGGTTCGCCATCGATGCAGGAGTTTTTGCATCTGCAGTACGCCGACGATGCCACGCTGTATGTGCCCGTCAGCCAGTTGCACCAGATCAGCCGATACACCGGCGTCAGCGCCGACGAAGCACCGCTGCACCGGCTGGGCAGCGGCCAGTGGGAAAAGGCCAAACGCAAGGCTGCCGAGCAGGTGCGCGACTCGGCTGCCGAATTGCTCAACATCTATGCCCGCCGGGCGCTGCGCGAAGGCCATGCCTTCCGCTATTCGCCCAACGACTACGAAACCTTTGCCAATGATTTCGGCTTTGACGAAACGGCCGATCAGCGCGCGGCCATCCATGCGGTCATCCAGGACATGATCAGCCCGCGCCCAATGGACCGCCTGGTCTGCGGCGATGTGGGCTTCGGCAAGACCGAGGTCGCGCTGCGCGCCGCCTTCATCGCCATTACCGGCGGCAAGCAGGTCGCGCTACTGGCACCGACCACCTTGCTGGCTGAGCAGCACTACCAGACGCTGGTAGACCGCTTTGCCAAATGGCCAGTGAAGGCTGCCGAGATGAGCCGCTTCAGATCCGGCAAGGAGATCACCGCCGCCATCAAGGGCCTGGCCGATGGCAGTGTCGACATCGTCGTCGGCACCCACAAGCTGCTGAGCGCCGACGTCAAGTTCGAGCGCCTGGGCCTGCTCATCATTGACGAGGAACACCGCTTTGGCGTGCGGCATAAGGAGGCCATGAAGGCCATGCGCGCCGAGGTCGATGTGCTGACCCTGACTGCGACGCCCATACCGCGTACGCTGGGCATGGCACTCGAAGGCCTGCGCGACCTCAGTGTGATTGCCACGGCACCACAGCGCCGCCTGGCCATCAAGACCTTTGTGCGCAGCGAGAGCAACGGCGTGATCCGTGAAGCCGTGTTGCGTGAACTGAAGCGTGGCGGCCAGGTTTACTTTCTGCACAACGAAGTTGACACCATCCAGAACCGGCGCGAAAAGCTGGAGCTGCTGCTGCCCGAGGCCCGCATCGCCGTGGCCCACGGCCAGATGCCCGAGCGCGAGCTTGAAAAAGTCATGAAGGACTTCGTCGCCCAGCGCTACAACCTGTTGCTGTGCTCGACCATCATTGAAACCGGCATCGACGTGCCGACCGCCAACACCATCGTGATGAGCCGCGCCGACAAGTTCGGCTTGGCGCAGCTGCACCAGTTGCGCGGCCGGGTCGGCCGTAGCCACCACCAGGCTTATGCCTACCTGATGGTGCCCGACATTGAAGGCCTGACCAAGCAGGCCAGCCAGCGACTGGACGCCATCCAGCAGATGGAAGAACTCGGTTCAGGCTTTTACCTCGCCATGCATGACCTGGAGATTCGCGGTACCGGCGAGGTGCTGGGAGAAAACCAGTCGGGCAACATGATGGAGGTCGGCTTCCAGCTCTACAACGAGATGCTCAGCGAAGCCGTGCGCTGCCTGAAGGCCGGCACGGAACCCGACCTGCTCAACCCGCTGACTGTCACGACTGAAATCAACCTGCATGCCGCTGCATTGCTGCCCAGCGACTATTGCGGTGATGTGCATTTACGCCTGAGCTTTTACAAAAAGCTGGCGACCGCCAAAACCACGGAGCAGATCGACGCGCTGCTGGAAGAAATCGTCGACCGCTTCGGCAAGCTGCCGCCGCAGGGCCAGACCCTGATCGACGTGCACCGCCTGCGCGTGATTGCGCGGCCGTATGGCGTCGTCAAGGTCGATGCCGCGCCAGGCGTGATCAACATCACCTTCAAGAAAGACCCGCCCATCGATTCGATGGCCATCATGCATTTGATCCAGAAAAACCGGCATATCAAGCTGGCCGGCAACGACAAACTGCGCATAGAGCGCGACCTTCCGGAGGCCAAAGACAGGGCTCAGATGGTGCGCGACGTGTTGCGCAGTCTGGGCAAACCCAAGGTGGAGGTTGCGGCCTGAGCATATGCCGAGTTGACGGTTACTATGAATTTAATAGCTAACTGTGACGGTTTTACGGGGGCCACGGGCCTG
This sequence comes from Polaromonas sp., assembly GCA_025362825.1. Lineage (GTDB taxonomy): Bacteria > Pseudomonadota > Gammaproteobacteria > Burkholderiales > Burkholderiaceae_C > Polaromonas. The sequence goes on from JANYFF010000157.1 coordinate 12,006, forward strand.
TTTGATGCCTAAATGAGCTTTTTGCCGGTTTCAGGTGGTCTGCAGTACAGGCGAGCGAGCAAACAGCATATGCGGTGGCATATGCTAAAATCACCACTGCTTTTCCAATCAGGAGCAGCCCATGGCCACCCGCCCCCACATCGCCTCTGAAAACCTCACGCCCTACACTGCCGATGCCACCGATTCGGGTGTCCGGCACGTTCGTCTGTTCAAAAACGGTGCCAACCAGGCCGTGCGCATCCCCAAAGAATTCGAGCTACCCGGCAAGGACGCCATCATGCGGCGTGAAGGCAACCGGCTGATCATTGAAGTGCCGGAAAAACCAGCGCGAGGCACGGCTGCGGCCTTTCTCGCCGCGCTCGAAGAAATCCGCAAGCTCGGGCCATCTGAAGACGAATTCCCGGATGTGGATGAAGGCCTGCTTCCCCTGGACGACATCATCCTGTGAGCGCCCCTCTCTACCTGCTGGACACAAATATCGTCAGCCACATGATGGTTAACGCCGAAGGCAAGGCCGCCCTACACGCCATGAAATTGATCGCGCAAGACCCTTCTGTACGGATGTGCACAAGTGTGGTGGTGCATGGCGAACTGGCTTTCGGCTTGGCCAAAAGACCATCAAGCCGCTTGCAGAAAGCATTGGATTTTCAGCTTGAGAGTTTGCTGGTGCTACCGCTTGACGCTCAGGTCGTGCCCCACTACGCCCGCCTTCGCGCCAGCCTGGAAACCAATGGCACACCGATAGGCCCCAATGACGCCCTCATCGCAGCGCATGCACTTGCGCTTGGCGCAATCCTCGTCAGCGCCGACATCGAATTCGAACGCGTTCCCGGCCTGAAAGTCGAGAACTGGCTGGGGGCCAAGCCTGTGCCTCCACCCGCCTGATACAACCCCAAACCTCCGGTTTATGACACCCACAGAACCCCATTCCGGCCTCGTCGTCAACATCTCCACGCCAGACCTGAAGCTCAGCGACTTCAAGCTGATTGCCTTCGACATGGACTCGACGCTGATCAACATCGAGTGCATTGACGAAATCGCCGATGCAGCCGGCCTGAAGGCTGAAGTGGCGGCAATTACCGAGGCCACGATGCGCGGCGAGATCACAGACTTCAAGGAGAGTCTGCGCCGCCGCGTGGCGCTGCTCAACGGTGTCAGCGTTGCCAGCATGGAGCAGGTTTACCTTGAGCGGCTGCAACTCAACCCCGGCGCTGCCAAGCTGGTGGCAGCCTGCAAACAGGTTGGTATGAAGGTGCTGCTGGTATCGGGCGGTTTCACGTTTTTTGCCGACCGGGTGTGCCACCTGCTGGGCATCGACTTCGCCCGCTCTAACGTGCTGGAGGTTGAGGACGGCCTGCTCACCGGCAGGCTGGTGGACCAGTCCTGGGGCGACATCTGCGACGGCCATGAGAAACGCAAGATGCTGCTGGAGACCTGCGCGCAACTGGGCATCAACCCGCTGCAGGCAATTGCCATGGGCGATGGCTCCAACGATCTGCCGATGATGGGTGTTGCCGGCCTGTCAGTGGCTTACCACGCCAAGCCCATGGTTCGTGAGCAGGCAATGGTCGCGATCAACTCTGGCGGCCTGGACCGGCTGCTTGAAGTGCTGGGCTGACTGGGCTGACTGGGCTGACCCGACGATGGCCTGATTGACTGCCATTGCTACAGTTTCAATAGCATCCTACGCCCATTTTGCGGGGGGAACAGGCACTTTTGATACCTTTTTTGATTTGAAAGCAGTTTCTGGCGCACTCTGGAGCACAAAAAAGCTGCCGCATGCCGCTACACCTCCGCCGACGCTACCGGGCAACGCAGTTCGACGCTGTCTGCGGTGTGGATGAGCCTGACGGACTCGACTTCAGCCAGCGCCTGAACGTCTTCCCACTCCAGATTTCGATAGGACGGCGTACCGCCCGGCAGCAGCTCGCCCTGCACCGGCTGGATCGAAATCGTCAGCACGAGCTCGCTGCCCACGAGCTGCGCCGCCAGCACAACACTCGCCGGAGCCGTAGTGCCATCCGTCAATGCCAGTAACGCAGCCATGAAGACGTTGCGCATCAGGCTGCGCGGCAACTCGCCCGGCACATCGCCAATCTGGTTTACAACGGTAAACCCTTTGAACGAAAGCTCCGTCATGACCAGGCCCGCAGCATCCTCGATGCCGGCCGCTACCGTGACCAGATCGCTGGTCTTGGGCGCCAACCAGGTCATCAGGTTCATGCATGCGCTCGAAGCCTCGCGCGCCAGCGTGTTCAGCTGGCTGCTGTTCCGGGACAGTGCGGCCAAGTCCGGGTCAAGCTTTTGAAGGCGCTTTTCAAGCATGGTGGACATCATGCTCAGCGGCTGCAGCGCACCGGCCATGTTGTGGCGCAGCACCGGTGCAAGCCGTCGCAGCAGGGCATAGCGCGCGGCTTCGGCCAAGCGCTCCTTGAGGTGTGTGGATGGAGTAATTTGATGCCTCGTTCTGTGTTGCAGTAATCTCTAAATAGGTTATTTCCCGGTGGAAGCTTTTTCAACCGTTTCATGTTTATCGTCCAGCATGTCGCGTATCCGGGCGGCCAGATCGTCCATCGCAAAGGGCTTGGGGATCATTTGCATGCCGGGCGCCAGAAAGTCTGAACGTGATGCCGCGTTTTCGGCATAGCCCGTCATGAACAGCACCCGAAGCCCGGGCCGGTGCTGGCGCGCTATTTCGGCAATCTGCCGCCCGTTCATGCCGGGCAGGCCGACGTCGGAGATCAGCAGGTCGATCTTGCGGGCGGATTCGAGCAGCGGAATGGCACTCGTTGCGTCCACCGCTTCGAGGGTTTTGTAACCCAGCTCGTTCAACTCGTCGATAACGATCATGCGCACTGCCGCGTCGTCCTCAATCACCATGACGGTTTCGCCCTCGCTCTGCGCGGGGTCTACAGTTTCAGGCGCGGCGTCGCCAGCTGCCTCATCGACTGCATGGCGCGGGAGATACAGGCTCACCGTGGTGCCCTGGCCGACCGTGCTCTGGATGCGCACATGGCCGCCGGACTGCTTGGCAAAGCCGTAAATCATGGACAGCCCGAGCCCGGTGCCCTGTCCAATGGGTTTGGTCGTGAAGAAGGGCTCGAAGACCTTGGCCAACACATCCGCCGGCATGCCGGTGCCGGTGTCGGTCACCCGGATCGCCGCATAGTCGCCGGCCTGCAGGCCCTCGGTCTCACGGGCGTAGGCATCGTCCATCGTCGCGTTGCGGGTCTCAATCGTCAGCGTGCCGCCTTTTGGCATGGCATCGCGTGCATTGATGGCGAGGTTGAGGATGGCGCTTTCAAGCTGGTTCTCGTCGCTGTGAGCTGGCCAGACGCCTTCGCTGACCACCACATTCAGGCCGATGTTTTCACCCAGCGTGCGGCGCAGAAGCTCTTCCATTGAGCCTACAAGGCGATTGACGTCAACCTGCCTGCTGTCCAGCGACTGCCGCCGCGCAAAGGCCAGCAAGCGGTGGATGAGCGCGGCCGCACGGTGCGCCGCGTTGTTGGCTGAATCCATGAAGCGGTCCACATCGTCCATACGGCCCGCCGCGATGCGCTTGCGCACCACCTCGATGGAACCCGATATCCCCTGCAGCAGGTTGTTGAAGTCATGGGCAATGCCACCCGTCAACTGGCCCAACGCCTCCATTTTCTGGCTCTGGCGCAGGCGTTCTTCGGTTTCACGCAGCGCTTGCGCGGCATCACGCTCGGCGCTGATGTCACGGCCGACGGCGTGGATCAGCCCATTGTCAGGCACCGCAATCCACGAGATCGTGCGGTAGCTGCCATCCTTGTGAAGGTAGCGATTCTCAAATCGCTGGGTGATCAGACCAGCGGCCAGCTTTTCGGCTTCAAGCAGGGTGTTGGGCCGGTCGTCAACGTGCACAAAGTGCATGAAGGCAGCGCCCAGGACTTCGTGCTCGTCCCAGTCAAGCAGCTTTTTCCAGGCCGGATTGGCCGCGCTGATGCGGCCATTCATGCGCGTCACGATGATCAGGTCGGTGGATAGATACCACATGCGGTCGCGGTCACGGGTCCGCTCAGCCACACGTTCTTCCAAAGTAATGTTGAGCTCTGCCAACGCCTGTTGCAGACCCTTCTGTTCTTCAATATCGGTATTGGTACCCACCCATCGGGTTTCACTACCCGCCAACACTGGCAAGGCGCGTACCAGATGCCAATGGTAAACGCCGTCTGCACGCCGGATGCGGAATTCCGTGTCATAGCGCTGCCCGGTTTCAAGGGAGCGCTGCCACTGGGCACCGACCCGGGGCAAGTCTTCAGGATGTACCAGAAGCACCCAGCCATCGCCCAGCAATTGTTGCTCGGTGAGGCCGCTGTATTCGTAAACCCCCTGGTTTAGCCAGTCGAGCCGGCCATCGGGCGAAGCCGTCCAAACCTGATTGGGTATGGCCTGCGCCAGCACGCGAAACCGCGATTCGCTCTCACGCAGAGTCGCTTCGGCCTCCTTGCGGTCAGTCACGTCCTGCACCGCGCCGCGCATGGACAAGGGCTTGCCACTGGCATCTCGCACAAACTCCGCACAGCGGTAAATCCAGCGCAGCTCGCCGGTGTCGGCGCGCCGGATGCGGTACTCGACATTCAGGGGCGCTTCACCGCTCTTTCGGCTGGCGTCGTACGACGCGGTTTTCCCGTCGCCCGGTAGAAATAGTTTTTCGATCTCGATCGCCGCCGTGGTGTGCGAATACGGCAGTCCAAACAGCCTGAAAAACTCGGCCGACGCAGTGATGGCACCGGTCTGGACATCTATCAAAAACAGGCCAACGCCGCCAGCCTGCTCTGCCAGGCGCAACTGCTCGTGGGTTTCAAGCAGGTCGCTCTGGGTTTGCAGTTGCGTCTTCTCGATTTCCTGGTTGCGCAGCCAGTCGCTGGTATCGCGAAAGGTACAAATCGCACCGTAGACAAGGCCATTGCGCAGGATGGGCTCCACCCGGTAGTCGACCGGCAGCCTCGTGCCGTCCCTGCGGAAGAAAACCTCGCCGTTTACCCGGGCCGACTGGCCTTCGCGGGCACACTGGTAAATCGGGCATTCGACCACCGGGTAACGCGAGCCATCCACATGTGAATGATGAATTTTGTCGTGCAGCTTGCGTCCGACCACTTCGTCTGCCGAGTCGTAGCCCAGCATCCGCAGAAAAGCCGCATTGCACAGCGTAGTCACGCCGTCACGGTCAACCGCATACACGCCGTCAGAGGTTGCATCCAGCAGCAGGCCGGCGAAATCCCGCTCTCTGCGGACAGCGGCTTCACGGACAGCCAGCGCTTCGGCGGCACGCACGCGTTCCGTCGTCTCGCTGACGATGCACATCACGCCGGCGACTTCACCGGCGGCATCCCGCACGGCGGAATACGAAATATCGAAGTAAACCTGTTCACGCTCGCCGGACCGATTGATTTCAAAAGGTCTGTCGCGGGCCGAGACCGTTTCGCCGGTGTTACGCACACTGGCAAGCAGTGGCTCCAGGTCCTCCCAAAGCTCGCTCCAATACAAGGCAGCCGGCTGGCCCAGCGCATGGGGGTGTTTGTGGCCGATGGTGGGCGCATAGCTGTCGTTGTAAAACGCCGTGTAGTCGGCACCCCAGAACAGAACCATCTGCGCCTGCGCTGGCAGCATCAGGTCGATAACAGTCATCAAGCTTTGTGGCCATCGCGCCACCGGGCCAAGCGATGTTTGCGACCAGTCGAATGAACGCATCATGCTACCCAACTCGCCGCCTGAAACAGGCCAGGGAGTTGCCGGTTTGCTCACAGGCACAGGCGATCCTTCCGGGCCGTGCGGCGGCCCTGCATAACGGCAGGACATAGGTGCGAACACTTTATTTCAAGCATGCGCAAACCTAAACCTGTACCTGCAGGCACTTCATCAGCATGGCGTAATCGACAGGCTTTACCAGGTGATGATCGAAACCGGCGTCGGTGGCGCGGTTTTTGTCGCTGGACTGGCCCCAGCCTGTCAGCGCAATCAGCACCATGTTCTGACCGCCGGATTGCTGGCGCATCTTGCGCGCGGCGTCATAGCCGTCCATGCCGGGCATGCCGATATCCATGACCACCACATCGGGCCTCATGCTTTCAGCAGCAGCCACTGCGGCAATGCCGTCATAAGCTGTAGAGACTTGAAAGCCATCCATGCCCAGCAACGCCTCCAGGGTGTCGGCCGCATCCACGTTGTCGTCCACGACCAGGATTTTTCTGGACTTCATGTTTTCCATCATGCCTTTGTCGATTGAGCTTTCAGGGGTCGCAGGCAAGTGAGTCTGAACCACGACAGGCAACCGCAATACAAATTCACTCCCTTTACCCAAGCCTTCACTGGCTGCATAAAGCGTACCACCGTGCATTTCAGCGAATTGCCGCGCCAGGCTTAGTCCAATACCAAGCCCGGTCGGTGCCTCACCGGGCACCGGAGTTTGTGCAAAGAGATCAAAAATACGCGCAATCGACGCGGGTTCCAGACCAATGCCGTTGTCTCGCACCGTGAATTCAACCGTGTCGCCAAGCACACTTGCGCGCAGCACAATATGCCCAGAGCTGGGCGTGAATTTTGCCGCGTTGACGAGCAGGTTGGCCACGCTCTGCACCAGGCGCGCATGGTCGGCATCCAGCACGCACTGGGCGTCTGGCTCAAACACATCCAGCTGGTGTTTTTTGCTTTCCATGGTCGAGCTGGATATCTCGACCGCATGGTTGACCACCGATTGCAGCGTGATGTGGCCCTTTTTGAGAACCACCTTGCCGGTTGTAATGCGGGCCACGTCTAGCAAATCGTCCACCAGCCGCGTGAGGTGCGTGACCTGGCGGTTCACAACGTTGCGCACCTGCGTAATGGGCTCGGAGTCGGGGTGAATGTGCTGCAGAATGCCCATCGAGGTGCGAATAGGCGCCAGCGGGTTGCGCAGTTCGTGGGCCAGAGTGGCCAGGAACTCGTCCTTGCGCTGGTCAGCGTCGCGCACCTGGTATTGCCTCTCACGCGCCCTGATGGCCGACTGCATTGCAGCAATCAGCGCGATGGTGCGCACCGGTCGCTCCAGCAGCGTGACATTGCCCAGATGCTCAATGGCACGTTGCACGTCAAGCGAATCAGCGCCGCTGTGCGTCATCAGCAGGACGGGAATGTCTGACCAGGTGGGCTGGGAGGCAATGTATTCCGCCAGCGGGCGCATGGCGACCCCTGCAACAACTTCCTCTACCAGCAACAAGGCGCCAGCGCCACGCCCCAGTTGCTCCATTAGTTCAACAGGTGTGCTGCAGATGATGGCGCCAATACCAACCGATGCCAACACCCGTGCAGTGAGCCCGGCATCCTGTCCGGTGGGGGCACAGATAACGATTCGCCGCTCCACCTATTTGACCTCGGCCTCTTCACCCGGTACGTGGTTTGTTCCCAGGTAAACCGGCACGCCGGTGAGAATGCCCCGAAAGCCGCGCAGGGTCTCGCCGACCCGGATACCTTGGTGGGACATTGAAAATTGACGAATCGTCCGCTCATGCATGCTGCCGCGCTTTTTAAACACCGAGATGGCCTGCTTGACCTCGCCGTCGTATTCAAAATAACGCAGCATCAGCACGTTGTCAGCCAGATAGCTGGCATCGACAGCAGTAGACATTTGTGAGCCCAGCATGCCCTGCTGCACACCAATCAGTATCGTCATAACACCGCGCTGCCCCAGGTAGGTCAGCAGTTCGTGCAAGTGAGTCGTCAGGAAACGCTCGTTCGGCATCGCATTCAGGTAGCCGTTGATGCTGTCAATCACGACCACCTTTGCACCGTCATCCGCCGCGCGACAGACAGCCGTGGCGAACTCGCCCGGCGACAGTTCGGCCGGATCTATTTG
>JANYFF010000160.1 GCA_025362825.1 Polaromonas sp.
ATTTCAAACGCATACTGAATATTCCGGTGGCGACGCCGACGATGCGCATGACGTTGTTTGTCATGACCGGGCTTACCTTGCTTGGGTTTTTCCTGTTCGCAAAGTGGCTGGTAGGCAGCAAGTTTGGCCGGGTGCTTCAGGCCATTCGCGACGCTGAAACCCGGGTCATGTTTTCTGGCTACAACCCGCTGGGTTACAAGCTGAGCATCTGGGTCATCTCGGCCATCATGTGCGGTGTGGCCGGCGCGCTGTATGTGCCGCAGGTTGGCATCATCAACCCCGGTGAAATGAGTCCTGCCAATTCAATCGAGATTGCAATCTGGGCAGCAGTCGGTGGCAGGGCCACCCTGATCGGGCCGATTGTGGGCGCCTTTATCGTGAACGGCGCCAAGAGCTGGCTGACGGTGGCCTACCCTGAATTTTGGCTGTACTTTTTAGGTGCACTCTTTATAGGCGTGACGCTTTTCCTGCCGAATGGCGTCGTAGGCCTGGTCAAAAAACTTCGGGGAGGTGGCAAATGACTCCCGATCTGCTTGAGCAAGGCGCGCGGCGCATCCAGGAGCGCATGGCGATTCTGGATGCCAGCAAGAACAACACCGAATCCGGTGGCCGCAGCGCCAGCGGTAGCCGTGTTGCAACCCCTGGCGAAGTAGACGTCACGCATGGCCGCATTTTGTACCTTGAAGATGTGAGCGTCAGCTTTGACGGCTTCAAGGCCATCAACAAGCTTTCGCTGGACATTGCACCCGGCGAGCTGCGCTGCATCATCGGCCCCAACGGCGCTGGCAAGACTACCATGATGGATATCATCACCGGCAAGACCCGGCCCGATGAAGGCCGTGTATTTTTCGGAAGCACGATAGACCTGCTGCGTTACAAGGAGGCCGACATTGCGCAGCTTGGTATTGGCCGCAAGTTCCAAAAGCCGACGGTGTTTGAACAGCTTACGGTTTTTGAAAACCTCGAACTTGCGCTGAAAACCAATAGGGGCGTCAAGTCGTCGATGTTCTTCAGGCTCGACTCGCTGCAGAGTGACCGGCTTGCAGAAATCCTGGTAACCATTCATCTGGCTGACAGCGTCAACCGCATGGCCGGCAACCTGAGCCACGGACAAAAACAGTGGTTAGAGATCGGCATGCTGCTGATGCAGGACCCGAAACTGCTATTGTTGGACGAGCCGGTGGCGGGCATGACCGATGAAGAGACAGCGCGCACCGCAGAGCTGTTTTTAACGCTCAAGGGCAAGCATTCGCTGATGGTGGTGGAGCACGACATGAGCTTTATCCGCACCATCTCGGAGATCGTCACGGTGTTGTGTGACGGGGCGGTGCTCGCGCAGGGGACACTCGATCAGGTGCAGGCCGATGAACGTGTCATTGAAGTCTATTTGGGCCGTTGAATATGCTGACAGTCAAAAACATCAACCAGTACTACGGCGGCTCCCACATCCTGCGCGATGTGAGCATGGAGTCCCATCTTGGAAAAGTCACCGTTTTGCTTGGTCGCAACGGTGTAGGTAAGACCACATTGCTCAAATCGCTGATGGGCCTGGTGCCCATTAAGACCGGTACGATCGAATTCAATGGCAAGCAGATTCAGGGCGCCACACCCTACGAGCGTGCAAGGGCAGGCATCGGCTTTGTGCCCCAAGGTCGTGAGATCTTCGCCCGTCTGACCGTTGAAGAAAATCTGCGCATGGGGCTGGCCTACAAAAGCGCCAGCACGCCGATTCCCGCGGAGCTGTATGAATTATTTCCCGTGCTCAAGCAGATGCTGAATCGCCGCGGGGGTGACCTGTCTGGCGGGCAGCAACAGCAGCTGGCGATTGCCCGTGCACTGGCTGCAAAACCGAAGCTGCTGATTCTTGACGAACCCACCGAAGGCATACAGCCGAGCATCATCAAGGACATTGGCCGCGTTATCCGCATGCTGGCTGATCGCGGCGACATGGCGATTTTGCTGGTCGAACAGTACTATGACTTTGCGCAGGAACTGGCCGACGATTACCTGGTGATGGAGCGCGGAGAATTCCTTGCACGCGGCCAGGGCAAGGACATGGAAGCCAACGGCGTACGTCAACTGGTAGCCATCTAGCCCACAAAAAAGGCCGTCAATGTTGAATTGACGGCCTTCCCTGCATAGCTCCATCCGTGGCGTTCATCACGCCCACAAGGCGGAGTTTTAAGCAGATCTCTTTTATTAGGCTTATTATTTCGACGGTATAACGAGTATCGTATCCGTCTGCGTTTGCGGCTGGATCACCACTGTAGAGGCATCTTTCGGGGTGGTTACGGTTTCAATTTCACGAATCACGCCCCCACCGGCGACACTGCCTTGGGGGTTGCCATAGCCGGCCACTCGAGCTCGGCAGGCGATCAGTTCGTCCCCTGTCAGAACATCACAACGCGCCATGGCATTGGCCGTGAACTGTCCGCCTGCGTTGTCCACCTTGCCTGCACGCTTGGCGGCGTTGGCGTTGCGGACTTCTGTGACGCAAGTTTCACGGCTTTGCTGGGTTGTGCCGTTGTTGCAGGCTGCAAGCTCGCTGGCCGCGTTGCCAGTATTATCGATGCCAGTGGTGCCGGAGGCAATCTGGGCAGTTGCGCTCATAGCCAGCACAGCCGAAAACATGAACGCTGCGAGGCCTTTGCCAACGCTGTTCAAATGAAAACTATGGGATGAGTGGGATGCGTTCATGGTCAGCTCCTGTTTGTAGCCCTGTTGAGGGCCGATCAGTGAAGTATAGGAATCCAGCTGGTGTTTTCGTGCCAGTCAAAGCGCCCGGCACGCCGTCCCTCAGGCCTGTCTATTTGTAGGACAGTGCTTAGCCCGGCCCTAAAGCGGTCAGGTGGACCAGATGCGCGGCGTTGATGACCCCTGTTGCCACAACTGGTGGCGCCAGGCGAGCCAGACCTGCTTGAGCAGCCCCATGGCAGGCTCCACCACAGGGGCCAGAACCCTGAGCACCACCACCCGCGCATCCGGGCTTGTGGCGCCCGCTGTCGCGCACAGGGGATGTGCTTCTGTCAGGGCGCGCGCGATATCCAGGGCTTGCTGGCGGCGCTGGCGATCCAGTTTGCTACCGGTCACAAAAAAGAGTGTCGCGATGCACGCATGCCCGCCCATGCCCAGCGGGCTTTGCATCAACAACTTGTCGCTGGCCTTGATCTGTGCCCGTTCCAGCCAGACGCCGGGAAGCGCTATGTGTTGGCAGAAGTGGCCGGCATCAAATGGTTTGTCGGCTGCTGGTAGTCCCAGCGCCGTGATGTCCCAGCCGAAGAGTTCGGCGCCCGGGGCAAGATTCAATTCAAGCCGGTTTTCAGCCAGGCAACCGCTGTAGCAAATCGCCTCCAGCGGCAGCCACTCCATGCGGGCACCGGCTTCCAGCGTGATTACGATGCGCTGCAAGGCAGATTCACCGTCGGACCGGTAAAAACGCGTTGCACCCGGCGTCGTCACCAGGCCATGCGCATGGCCTGCAAGCTTGATGGCGATATCTAGCGTGTCGCCGCCCACGAGGCCGCCGGGCGGATGCACCAGCACGTTGTGGCAAATGCTGTCGCCTTCCGGATAAAGGCTTTGCAATATCCTGAGCGGCCCGGTATGCACGTGGCGCGCAACGCAGCGGCCGGCTTCAACGCGGTAGTCAAGATCAAGTTTGGCATGCCATCCCATGCGGCAAGTGTATGCGGCTAAAACGCTGCTTTCGGATCAGGCTTTCACCATGCGCTCGGCTTTGGGCGGCAGCATTGACAGGTTGAACAAGGTGTCTGCGCCAGGTTTGGTCTTGAGCCCATAGACATCCACGACTTCGTCGAGTTGCTGGTCCACAAATATCTTGCGGATGTCTCCAAGACCATGGCCCCGGGTGTCGGCTGCACCTACATACTGCGAGGTTACATGCCAGCGCTCGAGCTCGACCTTTTCGTCCAGAATGGGCTCGCGCACGCGCGTGGCTGCGATGGATGCTGCGGGGTTGGCAAACGTTTCAACGATGGCACGGTTGCTGGCGCGCAAAAAAGCTGCGACCACCCTGGGGTTCTGCGCAATCAGGTTGCTGCTGGCCAGAATGGCGTTGCCGTACAGGTTGACGCCAGCACTCGCATACGGCAACACTGATAGTTCATCGGACTTCATGCGCGCAAAAAGCGACATGGCCGAATCATGGAAGTAGGTGGCGCCATCGACGTCACCACGCACCATCACGTTGTCGCGTGCACTGAAGTCGGTCGTGGACCAGGTAAAAAGATCGGGCTTGAGCTGCAGCTTGCGCGCCACCATGGGCCACGAGCGGCGGGTGGATTCAACTGCCGCAGCAGCTATCTTCTTGCCCTCAAGGCTGCGGAAATCCGTTGTGATGCCGCGGTCCTTGCGGCCAATGATGACAAAGGGTGCCCGGTTGTAATACTGGTAGACCGCCGTCACCGCGGTGGGGCCCGGATTCTGGGCATTGAACTCGATCAGCGAACTGATGTCGCCCAGTCCCATCTGGTAGACGCCGCTGGCGATGCGCATGATGGACGCAACCGAACCCGAGCCGACATCAATCGATACATCCAAGCCTTCGTCTTTGTAGTAGCCCTTGGACTGCGCCAGAAAGAAGGGTGAGGTCTGGCCGGTGATGCGAAAGTCGAGCGTGAACCTCAGGGGCGTCAGGCGGGCAACGGGTTGTGCGCGCACGGCAGGCAGGGCCAGCGCGGATGCTGCACCCAGGGATGCAATAAAAGTACGGCGTTTGATAAGGCAGGTCATGGTCGGCTCCGGTGAAACACTTGAAGGCATCGGCCGTACAAGGGTGCGCGGCCGGGCGGTTCAAGAGCAATTTCCGGGCGACCCATGCAGGTGCATGGATGCTGAACGCTTCTACTCTTGGTGAGTTTGAAGCATTTCGCGTGCCAGTACCAGTGTTCAAAGCTGGTTCGGTATTTGCTAGTATTCGAGCGGCGAGAGTAGAAGCGTTCAGCCCGCACCGCAACAGTGCAGGCAGGAAATTGCTCTTGATTTTTCCACTCAAGGAGCGCTTCATGCTGGTTACACAACAACCCGTACTTCGTCATTTCTGGCATGCCGTCATGCCGCTGTCTGCACTTGCCGACGGTCCCAAACCCTTCACCTTGCTGGGTGAAAACATCGTGCTTTTTCTCGACGGAACGGGCGAGCCGGCCGCCTTGCGTGACCGCTGTTGCCACCGCACGGCACGGCTTTCAAAAGGCTGGTGTGTTGACAGCCAGGGCAAGGCGTGCGGGCAAGGCCGCATCCAGTGCGGCTACCACGGCTGGACGTATGACCGCAGCGGACAGGTCGTCGCGATTCCTCAATACGAGGCCGGGCGCGCCATCATGCCCGACTACAAAACCATCGCTTACCACTGTGTCTCGCGCTATGGGTACGCGTGGGTGGCCCTTGAAACGCCATTGTGTGACATACCCGAGATTCCGGAATTTCCAGACCCCGGTTACCGCACCATCTTCCAGTTTTACGAGCGCTGGAAAACCAGCCCCATGCGTGCGCTGGAGAACTCGTTCGACAATTCGCACTTCAGCTTTGTGCACCGTGCGACCTTTGGCGTTGCGGCCAGCCCCAAGCCCAGCAAATATGAGCTGGTTGAGAACGAAACCGGCTTTTATGCCGAGACCGTGATTGATGCCGCCAATCCGGAGCGCTATAGGCGCATCAGCGGCGTCAGCGATGCCGTGACCACACGGCACATGCGCAATGCCTACTTTTTGCCGTTTTCGCGCCGCCTGGACATTGAATACCCGTCGGCTGATGGACGCCCGGGGCGGCGCCACATCATCATCAACTGCTTCACGCCGATTGATGACGGCAACATGCAGCTGTGCCAGTGGCTGTTTCGCAATGACACCGAAGCCGACTGTCCGGCTCAGATGCTGATCGAATTTGATGCAGAGATCACACTGGAGGACAAGGTCATCCTGGAATCCACCGATCCGGACGCTGTGGTTGACCTGCGCCGCCGCGGTGTGGAGTATTCGATGGATTCAGACCGGCCCGGTATTTTGATACGCCGCAAGTTGATGGAACTGCTGGCCCGGCATGGTGAATCGGAAATTCACGGTTGAGATGGCTTTAGTCATTCGCTATTGAAAAGATAGCGACATGCGTCCGTATTACCGGGGTTGCGGGCTTTTTCGCGATAAAAAAGTAACTAATCAGTGCCCACACCGTTCGGGCTGAGCTTGTCGAAGCCTTGCCTCTCACGAACCAGCCCTTCGATAGGCTGAGGGCGAACGGCTTGTATGGTGACCTGGGCAGTCACGTAAAGCTACTCGTTGTTCGAGCTGCGGTGCGCCCAGCCGGTGGTGTGCTTTTCAATGTAGCTGAAGAGCTCATACATCACCATGGCCATTGCGCCCACGACCACCAGGCCGCTGAACGCCAGGCCCATCTGCATGGCAGAGCCTGCAGAAATCAGCAGGTAGCCGATGCCCTCATTGGCGGCCGTCATCTCGCTCACCGTGGTGCCGACAAATGCCAGGGTAATGGCTACCTTGAGCGAGCCGTAGAAGTAGGGCATGGACCGCGGCAGGCCGACCTTCATCAGCACGTCCCAGCGTTTGGCGCCGAGAACGCGCAGCACGTCTTCAAGTTCCGGCTCAAGGGTCGCAAGCCCGGTGGCAATATTCACCATGATGGGGAAGAACGAAATCAGGAAAGCGGTGAGGATGGCCGGGCCGATGCCGATTCCAAACCAGACTACCAGTATGGG
>JANYFF010000205.1 GCA_025362825.1 Polaromonas sp.
GATGACGCCCTTTTCGACCGCCGGGATGTACTCTCGCGGAACCACGCCACCCTTGATGGCGTCGACGAACTCAAACCCCTTGCCCGCTTCATTCGGCTCGATTTTGAGCACCACGTGACCGTACTGACCCTTGCCGCCGGACTGACGCACGAACTTGCCCTCGGAGTCTTCCACCGTCTTGCGAATGGTTTCACGGTAAGCGACCTGCGGCTTGCCCACATTGGCTTCCACACCGAATTCGCGCTTCATGCGGTCAACGATGATTTCCAGATGCAACTCACCCATCCCGGCAATCAGCGTCTGTCCGGACTCTTCGTCGGTCTTGACACGGAAGGACGGATCCTCCTGCGCCAGGCGCTGCAAGGCAATGCCCATCTTCTCCTGATCCGCCTTCGTCTTGGGCTCGACCGCCTGCGTTATCACGGGCTCTGGGAATATCATGCGCTCCAGCAACACGATGGCCGACGGATCACATAAGGTTTCGCCGGTCGTGACATCCTTCAGGCCAACGCAGGCCGCAATGTCTCCGGCCCGGATTTCGCTCACTTCCTGGCGGTTATTGGCGTGCATTTGCACGATGCGACCGATGCGCTCCTTCTTGCCGCGAATCGGGTTGTAAACACTGTCGCCCTTTTGAAGAACGCCGGAGTAGACGCGCACAAATGTAAGCTGACCGACAAACGGATCCGTCATCAGCTTGAACGCGAGCGCAGAGAACTTCTCGCCGTCATCTGCCCGACGCGTAACTGGCACTTCGTCCTCGTCCATGCCCTTCACGGGGGGAATGTCAATCGGGGACGGCATGAATTCAATCACGGCGTCGAGCATCCGCTGGACGCCCTTGTTCTTGAAGGCCGTACCGCACAACATGGGCTGAATCTCACTGGCGATGGTCCGCATGCGAATGCCGAGCTTTATTTCTTCTTCTGTGAGGCTGCCGCCTTCGAGATACTTGTTCATCAGCTCTTCGGACGCTTCCGCAGCCGCTTCCACCATTTTTTCGCGCCACTCGTCAGCGGACGCCTGCAACTCTGGCGGAATTTCCCGATATTCGAACTTCATACCCTGAGAGGCCTCGTCCCAGACGATCGCCTTCATCTTGATGAGGTCAACCACACCAGTGAAGTTTTCCTCGGCACCAATTGGAATAACGATGGGCACTGGGTTCGCTTTAAGGCGCAGCTTCATCTGGTCATAGACCTTGAAGAAATTCGCACCTGTACGGTCCATCTTGTTCACGAACGCCAGGCGCGGAACCTTGTATTTGTTGGCTTGGCGCCAGACGGTCTCGGATTGCGGCTGCACGCCGCCGACGGCGCAATACACCATACAGGCACCATCCAGCACGCGCATCGAGCGCTCGACCTCGATTGTGAAATCGACGTGGCCGGGGGTGTCGATGATGTTGATGCGGTGTTCCGGCAAGGACGTGTCCATCCCTTTCCAAAAACAAGTGGTCGCGGCAGAAGTAATCGTGATGCCGCGCTCTTGCTCCTGCTCCATCCAGTCCATGGTCGCAGCGCCGTCGTGCACTTCACCGATTTTGTGGTTCACACCGGTGTAGAACAGAATGCGCTCCGTGGTGGTGGTCTTGCCAGCGTCGATGTGCGCTGAAATGCCGATATTGCGATAGCGTTCGATAGGGGTGACGCGAGCCATGATCAATCCTTAGTTGCCCGATAAATTCAAATTGCCGCGTCGACTGCCGCATGAAATCCATGTCAGCAGCACGACCCGGCGCGCGGAAGGCTGATATTTCGGGGCAAAATTCGAATCCGCAAAGATACGACCCACCCCACCCCCGCGATAGCCGCCGTTAGAAGCGGAAGTGCGAGAAGGCCTTGTTGGCTTCGGCCATGCGGTGAACTTCGTCGCGCTTTTTCATGGCGCCCCCGCGGCCCTCGGTGGCCTCCATCAACTCATTGGCCAGACGCATCGCCATGGATTTTTCGCCACGTTTACGAGCGGCCTCCTTGATCCAGCGCATCGACAGCGCCAACCGGCGAACCGGTCGCACTTCAACCGGCACCTGATAGTTGGCACCACCGACCCGACGCGATTTGACCTCGACCATCGGTTTGACGTTGTTGATGGCCATCGTGAAGGCCTCGACCGGATCTTTTCCCGGGTTTTTTTTCTCGATCTGCTCCAGAGCACCGTAAATAATGCGCTCGGCGACGGCTTTCTTGCCACCTTCCATGATGACATTCATGAACTTGGAGAGCTCGACATTACCGAATTTTGGATCCGGCAGAATTTCACGCTTGGGAACTTCGCGACGACGTGGCATGTTTCACCTCTTATTGCTTCAGTTGGCGCTTCTTGCGAAACGCCCTGAGGGTATGACTACCCTCACTTACTCGACCCATCCGGAAAATCCGGGCTTCGGGTCGCAAAGCCCGAAAACGTCTGCCAAGACGTCATCAGACACCGAACTACGAAAACAATGAGTTTTCGCAGCGTGCGCAACCCAACGGCCGCGCATATTAGAGAAAAGCCGATCAGGCTTTTTTAGGCCGCTTCGCACCGTATTTGGAGCGCGACTGCTTACGGTCTTTAACACCCTGCAAATCAAGCGATCCGCGAACGATGTGGTAACGCACACCAGGCAAATCCTTAACCCGTCCACCACGCACCAGGACCACCGAGTGCTCCTGCAAATTGTGGCCTTCGCCGCCAATGTAGGAGATGACTTCAAAACCGTTCGTCAAGCGCACTTTGGCAACCTTGCGCAGCGCGGAGTTAGGCTTTTTCGGGGTGGTCGTGTAGACGCGAGTGCAGACGCCGCGGCGCTGGGGCGAATTTTGCATCGCCGGGCTCTTGGAATTGATCGTCTCGACCTCGCGCCCC
>JANYFF010000241.1 GCA_025362825.1 Polaromonas sp.
CCGCTGGTGCCCGGCTACCACGGCGGTGACCAGGACCCGGCCCTGCTCAGGCGCGAAGCGGATCGCATTGGCTACCCGGTGCTGATCAAGGCCAGTGCGGGCGGCGGCGGCAAGGGCATGCGTGCGGTTGATAGATCAGAAGACTTTGACGCTGCGCTGGCATCCTGCAAACGCGAAGCCATCAACAGCTTTGGCGATGACGCCGTGCTGGTTGAAAAATACGCCCAGCGCCCACGGCATATTGAGATACAGGTTTTTGGCGACAGCCACGGCAACTATGTGTACCTGTTCGAGCGTGATTGCTCTGTGCAGCGCCGCCATCAGAAGGTACTTGAAGAAGCCCCGGCGCCCGGCATGACCCAGGCGATGCGCAGGGAAATGGGCGAGGCTGCCGTGGCTGCTGCGCGTGCCGTGAGCTACGTCGGGGCTGGCACGGTTGAGTTCATCGTCGAGCAGCGTGATGATGGGACCATGAAGTTTTATTTCATGGAGATGAATACACGGCTGCAGGTGGAGCATCCTGTGACCGAAGCCATCACCGGACTGGACCTGGTCGAGTGGCAACTGCTGGTGGCGGCGGGCGGCCAACTGCCGCTGGCACAGGACACCTTGCGCATCAACGGCCACGCTATTGAAGCGCGCATTTGTGCAGAGAACCCTGACAACAACTTCCTGCCGGCAACCGGTACGCTGCATGTATACGACAAGCCCGCGAGCACCAGCTTTGAGCGCGGTACCACGCGCATCGACGATGGCGTGCGGCAGGGTGACACCATTTCGCCTTTTTACGATTCGATGGTGGCCAAGATCATCGTGCACGGCCAGACGCGTGAAGAAGCACTGGCGCGAATGGACGAGGCACTGGCTCAAACCCGCATCGTCGGGCTGAACACCAACGTGCAGTTTTTGCGCCACGTGGTGCGCAGCCCGTCGTTTGCAGAAGCCCGGCTTGACACGGCGTTGATCCCGCGGGAGAGCGCCGTTCTGTTTAACCAGGAACCGGTGGGCCTGGCGCTGGCGGCGGCCAGTGCGGTGGCGCAAACATTGCTGGACGAGAAAGCCAGCGAAGGCATCAATCCATTCAGCCGGCGGGATGGCTGGCAGTCGCATGGCGTGATGGTGCGGCGCTTTGAGTTTGAGTTTCATGGCGAGCCAGCCAAAGGCGAATTGACTTATCTGCACGACGGCGCTTTGCACTTCAAGGTCGGTGATGCTGCGGGCACGCTGGCTTTTACGTCGTTAGCACAAGGCATCGACCTGCAGTTTGCCGGCCAGCGCATCAAGGTGACGGTGTACCGGCAGGGTGAGGTGGACCACGTGTTTACTGCGCGCGGTGCGACGCAGATCACCGCCATTGACCTGATGGCGCATGCCGGTGCCGGCCCGGCAGAAGGGGGCAGGCTAACAGCGCCCATGCCGGGCAAGGTGGTGTCGTTTTCAGTCAAGGCGGGTGATGCGGTCAAAAAAGGCCAGCCGCTGGCCGTGATGGAAGCCATGAAAATGGAACACACGATTGCAGCGCCGACAGATGGTGTGGTGACGGAACTGCTGTATGCGCCCGGCGACCAAGTTGCCGAGGGCTCGGAACTGTTGAAAATCGGTACCTGAATCCGTGCAGGCTGTTTGCCTGCAGGCGGTGGGTGCGGCGCTTGTGCATAAACTAGCCCGATACCTCCTCCAGATACTCCTTGCGAAACCGCATCCATGAACATTACTTTTTGCTGTGCCCATACCAAAGCCGAACCCTGGCTCGATGGCTTTCGGGAGGCCTTGCCGGGCAGCACCGTCGAGGTCTGGTCGGCAGGCGCTGCGCCGGCTGATTACGCCGTTGTGTGGTCGCCGCCACAACAATTTTTTGACGAACAGCCTGCGCTGAAGGGCGCCTTCAATATTGGGGCCGGTGTCGATGCGCTGATGAAGCTGCGCATACCGCCGGGTGTGCCGGTCGTCAGGCTGGATGATGCGGGCATGTCTGTGCAGATGGCCGAGTATGTTTGTCATGCGGTGATCCGCCACTTTCGCGAGTTTGATATTTACGAGGCCGAAGTGGCGGTGAGCAAGTGGTCTTTTCGCAAGCCGCGCAGTCGCGCTGAATTTCCGGTCGGGGTGATGGGGCTGGGTGTGCTGGGCCAGCGTGTGGCCGCGGCGCTGGGTCAATTTGATTTTCCGGTGCTTGGCTGGAGCCGCTCGCCAAAAACTGTAGCGGATGTACAGTGCTTTTCGGGTGATGATGGTTTCAGGGATTTTCTGGCGGCGACGCGCGTCCTGGTTTGCCTGGTGCCCCTGACTGCTGAGACCGAAGACATCCTGAACCGCGAGACGCTGGCCAGGCTGCTACCAGGCGCTTATGTGATCAATGTGGCGCGTGGCGGTCATTTGGTGGATGACGACCTCATCGCGCTGATAGACGGCGGCCACCTGTCGGGTGCCACGCTGGATGTCTTCAGGGTCGAGCCGCTGCCGGCAGCGCACCCTTTCTGGGCGCACCCGAAAATCACCGTCACGCCGCATACATCGGCCCGCACCCAGCGCGAGGAAAGCATCGCGCAGATCGCCGCCAAAATCCTGGCGCTGCAGCAGGGCGCGCCGATTGCCAGCCTGGCTGGTGTGGTTGATCCAAAAAAAGGATACTAAGGGTGTGGCCCCCACGGTCGTTCGCTTCGCGTAACCCCCTGCCCCCCGAGGGGGCCGCTGTGCCTGCGGCCCGGCGAAGCCGGTTCCGCAGCCCCTGCTGGCTTGGCAGCCGGGCACGCATGCGACCTCCCATCTCCTGAAAGCGTCCCATGAAATATCCATCCAGAGTCAAGCTTGTCGATGTGGGCCCGCGCGACGGACTGCAGAACGAAAAATCGCCAGTGCCTGCTGCCGTGAAAATCGAGCTGGTGCATCGCCTGCAGGATGCCGGCCTGCGTGAGATTGAAGTCACCAGTTTTGTCTCGCCCAAATGGGTGCCGCAAATGGCCGATGCCGCCGAGGTGATGGCGGGCATACAACGCAAGCCGGGTGTGCGCTATTCGGTGCTGACGCCCAACATGAAGGGCTTTGAGGCCGCGGTGTCGCCCCCCCGCGAGCTTTGGCCTGACGAGATCGTCGTCTTTGCGGCGGCCAGTGAAGCCTTCAGCCAGCGCAACATCAACTGCTCCATCGCCGAAAGCATTGAACGCTTTCAGCCGGTGGTCGAGGCGGCCCGGGCAAACAACATCCATGTGCGCGGCGCCATATCGTGTACGGTGGGCTGCCCCTATGAAGGCGATATCGCGCCCGGGCGGGTCGAGATGGTGGCGCGCCTGCTCAAGGGCATTGGTGTGCAGCACATCGGCATTGCCGACACCATTGGTGTGGGCACGCCGCTGAAGGTGCAGCGCGCCATGGAGGCGGGCTTGAAGCACTTTGACATCAACGATGTGTCGGGGCATTTTCATGACACCTATGGCCAGGCGCTATCTAACACGCTGGTCTGCCTGGAGATGGGCGTCTGGCAGTTCGACACATCTTCTGCCGGGCTGGGCGGCTGCCCCTATGCCAAAGGTGCTACCGGCAACGTTGCCACCGAGGATGTGGTCTACCTCTTGCAGGGCATGGGCATTGAAACCGGCATTGACCTGGACAAGCTGATAGATGCGGGCAAGTTCATCAGCGATTACCTTGAGCGCAAGCCAAACTCGCGTGCCGCCACGGCGCTGCTTAACAAGAGGATGAATTGATGTGTGGATCCGAGTTGCTGGCCTTGCCTGAAAGCGTTCAAAAGGTCGCCGCCCTGCTGCAGGGCATGGGCCATTCGCATGCGCCGGTAATGCTGGACGACGCAGCGCGCACCGCGCAGGAGGCTGCAGATGCGCTGGGCGTGGGCATAGGCCAGATCGCCAAGAGCATTGTGTTTCGGCGCCGATCGGACGAAGTGGCCGTGCTGGTCGTGACTTCAGGTGACCAGCGGGTTGATGAGA
>JANYFF010000245.1 GCA_025362825.1 Polaromonas sp.
CAATGCGGCCCTGATCGCGCCAGAGCTTGCGCGGCGCAAGGAGCCTTAGGAGGCTTCCCCGCTTGACGCGACCGCGATGGTGGGTAGCTTGATAAAAGCGGGTCAACCAGTTGCGCTTGTGCGCGTGGACAACCTTCTTTATCAGGTGCATGTGGGCAACTATCTGGGCCAGAACTATGGTCGCATTACCAAGGTGACGGAGACCGGCATCACCTTGCGTGAAATCGTGCAGGACGCCGCTGGCGAGTGGATTGAGCGAACGGCGACTTTACAGCTACAAGAGGCACTTAAATGAACAAGCAGACATCGACATCAACAAGGATTGCAGGGCAATGCATTCCGCACGGTTTGCTCGGAGTTTTATTGGGCTTTGTTTACGTTTTCGTTGTCTTGTGTGCGACCTCACTCGTCTTCCCAGTGACGGCCCAAGCCCAGACACAAGGCACCAATTCCATTCAGGCAGTCACCGCATCCGTCCAGGGCGGCGCCGAAACAGTCCGCATCGATCTGGCTGAGCCTCTGACAGCCATTCCGAGCGGATTCAGCATTCAGGCGCCTGCGCGCATTGCGCTTGATTTTCCTGGCATCGGCAATGCCATGGGCCGTACCGCTGTTGACATGAATGTCGGAAATTTGCGTTCTGCAAATGTGGTGCAGGCTGGAGAAAGGACGCGTGTCGTTCTGAACCTGAAGTCCTCTACGGCCTACAAAGCAGAGATCCAGGGGAAATCCCTGTTTATTACCCTGTCACCCGTGGCTGTGGCTGCCCCGGCTGTTGTCGCGGCCCCCGCATTTGCGGAAAACCGCAACCGCGATATCCTGCCCCTGAAAGATCTTGATTTCCGGCGTGGTGTCGATGGTTCAGGCCGCGTCGTTGTGGACCTGCCCAACAATCAGGTGGGTGTTGATATTCGCCAACAGGGGCAAACGCTGGTGGTTGAATTTCTGAAGACCGCCTTGCCCGAAGGTTTGCGCAGGCGCCTTGATGTGGCTGATTTTGGAACCCCGATTCAAAGTGTCACCACATTCCAGACCGGCGACAAGGTCAGAATGGTCATCGAGCCCAAAGGTTTGTGGGAGCACAGTGCCTACCAGAGCGACAACCAGTTTGTTGTGGAAGTGCGTTTGCAAAAAGTCGATCCCACCAAGCTGACGCAGGGACCGGGCTATAACGGCGAAAAGCTATCGCTGAATTTTCAGAATATTGAGATTCGTTCGCTTTTGCAGGTGATTGCAGATTTCACCAACTTCAACGTGGTGACTTCAGACACCGTGACAGGTGCAGTGACACTGCGCCTGAAGGATGTGCCCTGGGACCAGGCACTGGATATTATTTTGCAAGCCCGAGGGCTTGGAATGCGCAAGTCTGGCAATGTTTTATTGATAGCGCCCAAAGACGAACTCGCCGCCAAGGAAAAGCTTGAGCTCGAATCAAGAACGGCGCTGCAGGGGCTGGAGCCATTGCGCACGCAGGCGTTTCAGCTCAATTACTCCAAGGCGGCTGATGTTGCCCTCCAGCTTTCAAGGGCCGCCGGTGCATCGGTTACCCGTATTCTGAGTGCGCGAGGCAGTGTTTTGGCCGAGCCCCGAACCAATCAGCTGTTCGTCAACGATATTGCTTCCAAGCTCGAAGAGGTTCAGCAGCTTATTGCGAAGCTTGATATCCCGGTGCGGCAGGTGCTGATCGAGGCGCGCATTGTCGAGGCCTCTGATACTTTTGGGAAATCATTGGGGGTAAGGTTGGGTGGCAGCGATCTCCGTGGTATCAGGGGCGGCGATGCCGGTTACGGCTTAGGTAACAGCGGCAACCGCGTTGCCTTTGGTGGAACTTACGACGCGGTGTCCGGCACCACCCGCGAGAGCAGCACTGGACTGACAACTGTCAACACCAGCTTTGTCAACTTGCCGGCCCTGGGCCAGGGCGGCTATTCGCCCTCCACCTTTGCAATTTCGTTGTTTAGCGCTGGTGCCAACAGGTTCCTAAACCTTGAGTTGTCTGCGCTTGAAGCCGATGGCAAGGGCAAGCTGGTATCCAGCCCGCGCATTGTGACGGCCGACCAAACCAAAGCGCTGATTGAGCAAGGTACAGAGTTCCCTTACCAGCAGGCCACCTCTAGCGGTGCTACGTCGGTCGCATTTCGCAAGGCCAACCTGAAGCTGGAGGTAACACCTCAAATCACGCCAGAAGGCGGCATCATCCTCGACCTGGACATCAACAAGGACAGCAGGGGTGAGACGACAGCTGCGGGCATTGCCATCAACACCAAGCACATCAAAACCCAGGTATTGGTTGAAAATGGCGGCACGGTCGTCATCGGCGGTATTTTTGAATTGACCGAAGCTGAAAACGAAGCCAAGGTACCTTTCCTGGGTGACCTTCCTGGTGTCGGCGTTCTTTTCAAGAGCAAGACCCGGACGAGTTCCAAGTCGGAATTGCTGGTGTTCATAACCCCAAAAATGATTTCAGATAAAGCCGCAGCCCGCTAAGCCGCCAGCAATCAAGACACTTTTTTCATAAATAAAATGCACACACTCTCAAAAATTATTGGTCTTTTGCTTGTGGTTTTATTGACCGCCTGCGGTGGTGGTGGAGGCAGCGCGGGGACTACCAGTGGGAGCACTGCATCGGGCACTTCAACTACAAGCGTCACCACCGCCACAACAGTCATCACCACGACTACCGTAGCTGCTCCAACCATTCTGATTGCAATTGTGGATGCGTCCGGGGCGGTAGTGACTACCAATTCAATTAACAGCAGCGCGGCTCTGTTTGCACGGGCGACTGTAAAAGATGCGTCTGGTGCAGCGGTGGCGACCAAGCTGGTCACGTTTTCTACCGATGTAACAGTGGCCAACCTGGCTCAAACCGCGGCGCTGACTGACGCCAGCGGGATTGCCAAAGTGCAAATTAGCCCTGCCACTCTCACTTCCTCCCGAGCTGCGACTTTGGTCGCTTCGGCGAATGTGAACGGATCGGCTATTCAGACCAGCCTGGACTTCCAAACCGCGGCTTCTAACGTTTCCTTGGCTAATTTGACAGTAGGAACCAGCCCGATCAGTGGCCTCCAGTCATCGGCAGTGACGGTTCAAGGTCTCGTGAACAATGTTTTAGCCACCACATCACCCGTTCTGATCAGCTTTTCTGCAAGTTGCGGAAGCTTCAGTCCGGCAAGCGCTTCGACCAATAGCTCGGGTGTTGCAAACACGACCTATCAGTCGGCGGCGGCATGTACTGGATCAGTGATCCTCACAGCCCAAGCAACGGGTGCCACTGCCATCACCTCTTCAATTGTTGTAACTGCTGCTCAGCCTGCAAATATTATTTATTCGTCCGCCACTAATAACCTTTTGGTGGTTTCCAGCGCGACTAACGGTAATCGCCAGTCACAGGTTACGTTTTCTGTGCTGGACAGTACTGGGATCGGAATGTCTGGGGTGCCGGTGAACGTCTATCTCGAAAATGCTGCAATCAGCGCAGGGGTGACTTTTTCGGTCGGCGGGTTGCCCACCACTGCTACTCAGACCATTTCCTCCCTAGGTAATGGCTCCGCGTCAGTCACTGTGTCATCGGGCGGATTACCTACGCCCCTGATCGTTACAGCCGCATTG
>JANYFF010000272.1 GCA_025362825.1 Polaromonas sp.
ATGGGCATCAGCAAAAGCGGCTTTGGTGCCGGCTTCGGTTCGCTGGCCGTGCCTTTGATGGCGCTGGCGGTGACGGTGCCGCGGGCGGCGGCCATCCTGATGCCGATTCTGCTGCTGGTTGACCTGCTGGGACTCGCCGCCTTTCGCCGCAACTTCGACAGCGCGCTGCTGAAGTTTTTGATCCCGTTTGGGCTGGCAGGAACTGTGGTGGGCGCTTTTCTTTTCAAAGTGCTTGATGCGCACCTTGTTGCGGCCATTGTGGGTGCCTGCACGCTGCTTTTCCTGGCCCAGCAGTTGCTGTTTCCTCCCAAGCCCGACAGCGCGACAACGCCAAGGTGGGTTGGAGCCTTGCTGACCGTGACCTCAGGCTTTACCAGCTTTGTGGCACATGCCGGCGGGCCGCCGCTCAATGCCTATGTGATTCCCATGCGCCTGGCGCCACTGGTCTATACGGCGACCATGGCGGTGTTTTACTTTGCGCTCAACCTGTCCAAGTGGATTCCTTATGCATGGCTCGGACTGCTCGATACCCGCAACATGGCCACATCTGTTGTGCTGCTGCCGTTTGCGCCGATTGGTGTCTGGATTGGATTTCGCATTGCACGCCGAATCAACCCGCAGCTCTTTTACCGGCTTATCTACGCCGGTATGTTCCTGACGGGCTGCAAGCTCCTTTGGGACGGCCTGAAATAAAGCCGGCGAGACTGCTTACTCCGCGGTGATGCCGGTCTCTTTGACCACCTTGGCGTACTTCAGCAGTTCAGCCTTCAGGTAGTCGGTCGACTTGTTCACCGAGCCCCCAATCGGGCTGAAGCCGGCCTGGTCCAGTTGCTGCTGGAACTCGGGGATGAACAAAATCAGGTTCAGTTCGGAATTGATCCGGTTAACAATCGCAGTGGGTGTTTTGGCGGGTGCGAACACGCCGACCCAGGTGGCGAAGCTAAAGCCCGGAAAGCCCAGCTCGGCCACCGTCGGCACATTGGGCATAGCCGCGACACGTTTGGCGCTGGTCACGGCCAGCGGCTTGACCTTGTCGGCCTTCACCAGTGCAATCGCCGCCGGCAGCGCTACGCTGGCCAGCTGGATCTGGTTGCCCATCACGGCTGACAGGGCCGGGCTGGCGCCGGTGTACGGCGCATGGACGATATTGACCTTGGCCAGCGACTTGAAGAGGTATTCCGCACTCAGGTGAGGTGTGGTTCCACCCCCTGCGGTACCAAAGCTCAAGTTCTGCGTTTTGGCGAGCTTGAAGACATCCGCCAGCGTCTGCACCGGTAGTGCGGGCGCGGCCACCAGGAGGTTGGGCGTACCCGCCACAATTCCGGCCGTTGCAAAATCCTTGATGGGGTCATAGCCCGCCTTTCGTGACAGTGCCGGGTTTACGGCAAAGGCACTGGTACTTACCAGCAGGGTGTAGCCATCGGGTTCGGCGCGGGCGACGGCCTGCGCCGCCACATTGCCGCCTGCGCCGCCACGGTTTTCAACAATCACAGACTGTTTTAGCCGGTCGCTCAATCGCTGCGACAGGAAGCGCGCAATGATGTCGGCCGGGCCACCGGGCGCAAACGCCACGACCAGCTTGATGGGCTTGTTGGGCCAGCCAGCGCCTTGCGACCAGGCGGCGTGGGGAGCGATGCAGGCAGCTGTGCCAGCGATAAGGGCGTGACGGCGTTGAATCATCTTGAGTTTCCTGTTGTTCTTCGGTCTTGGTGTTCAGTTGGGTATGAGAGGCATCAGCAGAAATGAGGCGTGTGCGTCACCTGTGTGTAGCGTGCTTTTGCCATGAAACTCCACAGCGTTGCGGTCTTCGATGTGGTTGTGCAGCATGCGGCCTGGAGGCGTGACGACGAAATCATGGCCCTGGATCGTCAGTACCAGCCGGTAACCTTTTGGGTAGACCATACTCGTCGGCCAGATTTCCACATCAACTTCATACACGTCATCGGGCATCAGCTTCTGGATTTCGTCATGGCTGTGATATGGACGCCATGGTCTGGTTTTCTCCAGATCAGGTTTGCGATGAGAGGCGCGTAGCCAGCCGAGTGCGACGGGTACTTTTTCATGGGCACCTATGAAGACGGCCTCCTGACCCTGGGGGTCGAACAACCGCACGACAGCAAATATATCCATATCGGTGGTGGATGACGATACGCAAAGACGCAGTGCTATCGGGCCAGTGAACTCCACATCGCAATCAAAAGGCGCTGTAGAGAAACTGATCTCGCCTTCGCCGGCCTTGTAGCCGGCCTGAGATGCGCCGGCCACAGCCTCAGTTGTCAGTGTGAGGCTGCTGGCGTCCAGGTGAAATTTCGTCCACTGCGTTCTCGCCAGAGGCCACTCATTTTCTTTGCGAATGGTCGCGGAACCGTCAGCCTTGCGTATTGCAAGTTGTACGGGGGGCTCATCGTCCCAACCGTTTTCATCACCTTTTAAATAGCGGTCAAAAAAGCGTTTTTGCAACGCCACGTAGTGAGGCAGGTAAAAACTTTCGTAGTGCGTACCGATGTGCGCAAACAGCCATTTCTGCTCTGATCCGGCTTCTGCAAAGCCCTCAACGTTGCCGCGCAAATGCATGCCCGGTCCGCCCCAGTTGGCTGCAGAAAGCAGCGGCACCTGTATGCGATCCAGTTTCGGGGAGTGCTCCTGCTGCCATGCGTCGTCTAGCGGCCGGCCAAGACGATCATGGGGATGATTGGCACGGTTGTAGGGCAGCATGTCTTCACTGATTGCGGCACCTGTGGTGCGTTCTCCAGTTTCCCGGTCTCGGTAAGGGCTATTGCCACTGCCATGTTGATTCACCAGAACCTGTCTTGGCCACCAGGCAAAGGTGAAACTGTTGCTGAAGATTCCTCCATGATTGCCGCCATCCCGATAAAAGTTACTGGCACCTTCCCACGGGATGATGGCAGCTAAATGAGGAGGCTGAAGCGCGGCAACCTGCCATTGCTTCATCGCAAAATAGGACACGCCCAGCAGGCCGACTTTGCCGTTTGACCACGGTTGTACGCCGGCCCATTCGATGGCCTCGTAGAAGTCGCGTGTCTCCAGTGCTGAAAACGGATCAAGGTAACCGGGCGATTTACCGCTGCCGCGTGAATCTACAGTGACTACCACATAGCCGTCCGGAATCCATCGCTCGGGGTCCACGTTTTCCCAGCGCAGATACTTGCCACTGGAGCCGTTGCTGCAAAGCTCGGGGTAGGTTTGAAGCAGGATTTTCCATTGTGGTGCAAAGGCGTCCTCGAAGTGGGCATCCTTGCCATAAATGCCCATGGCCATGACCACCGGGTAGTTGCCGGGTTCTGCAGGACGGAACACGTTTGCGCGCAGGATGTTTCCATCCGACATCGGTATTGCGACGTCTTTGTCGAAGGCGAGCGTGCAGCGGGGCGCTGAGGTGTCTTGATTTTGCATGACAGGTTCTAAAGGGCGTTGGCGAAGTCGCTCGGATCTCATTGCATGGGCACTTGCGCTACCTTGACGATGCGTGCAAACTTCTCGATATCCTCCTGCACGAAGCGAGAAAATTCTTCAGGCGTGGTACCGAGAGGTTTGCTGTCCCATGCCAACATCCTGTCTCTTACTTCTGAGGCCTGCATGGCCCTGTTGAACTCGACTGACAGGCGCTGCACAAGCTCTTTAGGTGTCCTGGCAGGCGCGAAAACACCCATCCATCCACCGTTGTAATCAAAGCCTGGAACACCGCTTTCAGCGATAGTCGGTACGTCCGGCAACGAGGCAATGCGATTGGCGCTGGTGACGGCCAGCGGGCGCACCTGTCCACCCTTGATCGCAATGATGGCTGCCGTGGTACTCAAAAAAGTTGCGGATACTTCGCCGGAGATCACTGCATTGAGCGCAGGTGCGGCGCCCTTGTACGGCACATGCAGCATGTGTGTGCCGCCCATACTGTTTAGCAACTCGCCTGCCAGATGCAAGGTGTTGCCGAGTCCGGGTGAACCAAAGCTGATTTTTGTATCCTTCGCACGAGCCATAGTCAAGAAATCCCTGAAATTTTTTGCGGGGAACGACGGGCTGACCACCAGTGTGAGCGCGGGCGCTATGGTAACCAAGGTCACGGGTGCGAAGTCGCGCAAGGTGTCGTAAGGCAACTTTTTATAAATGCTCGGGTTAATGGTGTGCGAGCCCGTGCTGAACAGAAGCGTTGTGCCATCTGGCGTTGCTAGGGATGTTGCCTCACTTGCAATAATGCCGTTAGCGCCCAGCCGGTTGTCTATCACCACGGATATATCGGATTGCTTGGTGATTTGTTGGGCAATCACGCGAGCCAGAAGGTCGGGGCTACCACCGGCCGAAAACGGAACCAGCAAGCGTATCGGCTTGGCGGGTAGCCCTTGCTGGGCACGCGTTACCGCAACCGGGAGAAGGGCAAGTGATGAAATGGCAAGAATATCTCTGCGGTTGAGCATGGCGTAATTCTTCTGTTCGTTGCCTGGGTTGAGTTGATTTCAGATATTGTTCAGCACGTAGCTGGCCATCTCATCGCGCGTGCAGAGCCACACGTCGGGCGTCGCTTTGACTTTGGCCATGATCTCGTCATAGACCCATGCCCCCGAGGGCCTCCCCAGCACATGGGTGTGGGCGGTTACGTCCAGCATCAGCGGCACTGTCTCGTATTCGCGCATCGCAGCAAAGGTGTCGTTGAAGGTGTCCAGCATGTGGCGCGGGCCGTGGCCGTAGCGTATGCAGGTGGGCAGGTCGTTGACGTCCATAGTTAGCGGGATGCCGACGATGCGCTTGTCGCCGAAGCTCATCACGTAGGGCCGGTCATCGTCGTTTACGTCTCCGTGGTGGGTGTAGCCAGCCTCGGCCAGCAGCCGTGAACTGATGCTGCTGCCGGTGCCGCGTGGGCTGATCCAGCCGGTGGGCGTGACGCCAGCGGTCTGCACCAGCAGGTCATGGTTGCGCTGCAAGTTGGCGCGCTCGCCGGCTTCGTCGAAGTACACCGGGATCACATCCATGCCCCAGGAGTGGTTGATGATTTCGTGCCCCAGGTCGGCAATGCGCCTGACGGTTTGCGGGTCGCGCTCACAGATCACGCCATTGACCATGACGCTGGTTTTCACGCCGTGTTTTTCAGCAATGGCCAGCAGGCGATGAATGCCGCGCACCAGGCCGAAGCTGGCCCATGAGTGCGCGTTGGTATCAAAAAATCCGGGCTTCAGCACATTGCCCATGGGGCCAATGCCGGGTGCCTGGCCGTCAGACCAGGCCTCGTAGGCGATGTTGAAGATCACGGCGACGCGCTTGCCGCCGGGCCAGCGAAAGTCATCGGGCAGGCGGGTGATGGTGGCATTCATGGGCGTGTCTCCGGGTTCAGATTTCGTCTGCTATGGTGTTGGCCAACGTGCCAATGCCT
>JANYFF010000273.1 GCA_025362825.1 Polaromonas sp.
CAAAAGTAGTTGCTTTGCACATCACTCAAGATAACCTGATATGAATTGCTGCACTGCAACATGGTTTGAATTATAGGGAATACCCAGGGCATTGCAAGCGTTTTATGCTGCGGTGCAGCAATTTAGACGGGAAACCCTAGCCCTAGACCTGGCTGCGGAGTGCGACGCTTGCAGCCACAATGGCGGTTTCTCCCTGTAGAGTCCACATCTTGCAAGCCTTTTATGCCGATAACTTTGTGTTGCAATTGCCTTTGGGGCACCGCTTCCCGATGGCCAAATACCAGATCTTGCGCGACCGGGTAGTTGCCGAATTACCCGGCGTGCAGATGGCTCAGGCACCGGCGGCCAGCGATGGCGAACTGGCACTGGCGCACACGCCCGTATATATAGACGCCATCTCGCACGGAACACTGCCCGCGCCAGCCCAGCGTGAAATCGGCTTTCCCTGGTCGCCCGGAATGGCCGAGCGGGCACGTCGCTCTGTGGGGGCGACCATTTCGGCGGCACGGGCGGCGATGGGCGCGAATGGCGGCCTGCGTCCGGAGGGGATTGCCGGCAACATGGCCGGCGGGACCCACCATTCCTATGCCCACAAGGGCGGCGGCTTTTGTGTTTTCAATGACGCGGCTGTAGCGGCCCGCCTCATGCAGGCAGAGTGGGCCAGGCGGGCTGGTCCCCGTGCCACGGGCGAACAGCCAGCGGCCCGTCGCTCGCCCTTGAGAGTTGCGGTCATCGACCTGGACGTGCACCAGGGCAATGGCACGGCCAGCATTTTTTCGGGTGATGACAGCGTGTTTACACTGTCGATGCATGGCGAGAAGAATTTCCCCTTCCGCAAGGAGGCCAGTGACCTCGATGTGGAGTTGCCAGACGGCTGCACCGACGCGCCTTACCTGCAGGCACTGGAGCATGCTCTGGATGAGCTGGAGCGGCGCTTTGAGCCGGGCCTGGTGTTTTACCTGGCGGGCGCGGACCCCTTTGAAGGCGACCGGTTGGGCCGGCTTTCACTCAGCCATGACGGGCTGGAGGCACGCGACAGGCGTGTATTTGACTGGGCTTGGCAACGTCGCATACCGCTGGCGTTTTCAATGGCGGGTGGTTACGGCGTGAACATTGACGAGACCGTGCAAGTGCAGATGAACACCTGGCGCGTGGCGTTGGAGTACTGGCACCGGTGGCAAAATAGTTCCACATGAGTGCAACATTACGTCCCCAAGCCGAGTTCCGTATTGCCTACAAGACCTTTCGCAACATTGGAACGCGATGGAGCGACAACGATGTGTACGGCCACGTCAACAACGTCATTTATTACAGCTGGTTTGACACCGCTGTCAACGGCCTGTTGATAGAGCAGGGCGCCATCGACATCCATGCCGGCAAGGTGATAGGCCTGGTGATTGAAACCCAATGCAATTACTTTGCGCCACTGGCTTTTCCCGAGCCGGTGGTCGCTGGCATCCGCGTGGCGCATGTCGGCTCGTCGAGCGTGCGCTATGAGGTGGGGCTCTTCCCCGCCGATGAAAGCCAGAGCTGTGCGGCGCGCGGCCATTTCATCCATGTTTATGTTGACCGCCACACGCGCCGCCCGGCACCTTTGCCACCCGAACTGCTGTCTGTATTGGAGACCCTGAAGTGAGTACTGAAAATACTGTTGTTGATGCCGCCAACCCGGTGGACCAAGCCATCGCAAGCCGCCAGTCGATGCGTGAGTTTTTGCCGAAGCCGGTGCCGCGCAAACTGATAGAGCATCTGCTTGACGTCGCCAGCCGCGCGCCGTCGGGCACCAACACGCAGCCCTGGAAGGTCTACGTGTTGCAGGGTGCCAGCCGAGATACGCTGGTTCAAAAGGTTTGCGCTGCGCACGATGCCTTGCGTGCCGACCCTTCGCTGGCCGCGCAATACAAGGAAGCGTACGACTACTATCCCGCAAAGTGGGTGTCGCCCTATATTGACCGCCGCCGCGAAAACGGCTGGAGCCTGTACGGACTGCTAGGTATCGTCAAGGGCGACAAGGACAAAATGCACGCCCAGCACCAGCGCAACTACGAGCTCTTTGATGCGCCGGTGGGCCTGATGTTCACCATAGACCGCGTGATGGGCCAGGGCTCGCTGGTGGACTACGGCATGTTTTTGCAGAACATCATGGTCGCTGCGCGCGGGCATGGTCTGCACACCTGCCCGCAGGCGGCGTGGAATGGTTTTTCAAGCATCATCCTGCCGCACCTGGCCGCAGGGCCCGACGAAATGCTGGTGTGCGGCATGGCGCTGGGCTATGCCGACGAGTCGGTGCTGGTCAACACCTTTCGTACGCCGCGTGTGCCTTCAAAAGAGTTCACCACGTGGCTCGATTAGATGGCCCCCAAGCTTGTCACTGCGTGTACTGCGCTGCCCCCCCGAGGGGGCCGCTGCGCCTGCGGTCTGGCAAAGCCAGTCCCGCGGCCCCGGCTGGGCTGGGATGGAAGCTTCGATCAGAGGCAAATGTCCATGAACATGTCTTGATGCAGGCGTATTGACTTGAGCGTTTCAGTTATCCAGCTACTCGGCGGGCTGTCGTACGCCACCACGCTGTTTTTAATGGCGGCCGGGCTGACGCTGATTTTTGGCGTGACGCGGATTGTCAATTTTGCGCATGGGAGCTTCTTCATGATGGGTGCGCTGTTCACGGCGCACTGGGTCAGCAACTGGTTTCCGGCCTGGGGTGAAAGTGCTGCGCTTTACCTGCTTGCTATATTTTTGGGTGCGGCGTGTGCAGGCATCGTGGGGGCTGTGGCCGAATTCCTTCTTCTGAGGCGGCTGGCGGGTGCGCCTGAGCTCTACCAACTGGTCGCCACATTCGGCCTGACGCTGGCCATGCACGATGCGATGCAGTGGTGTTTTGGCCCCGACGAAGTGTTTGCGCCGCGCTTTCCGGGGCTCAAGGGCTCATTGCAGATTGGCGAGGATTTTTTCCCGGTATATCAGCTTGCCATGATTGTGCTCGGGCCGCTGGTCTGGCTGGGCCTGCATCTGCTGCTCAGGCATTCGCGCTTTGGCCGCCGCCTGCGCGCCGCCACGCAGGACCGGGGCATGCTGGCCGCACTGGGCGTGAACCCCAAGCCGCTCATGCTGGGTGCGGTGGTGCTGGGCTGTGCGCTGGCCGGGCTGGGCGGCGCACTGCAGCTGCCACGCGAACCAGCGCATTTGCAGATGGACATGAACGTGATTGTCGAAACCTTTGTCGTGGTGGTCACCGGCGGGCTGGGCAGCATAGGCGGCGCGTTTGTTGCGGCACTGCTGATTGGTCTGGTCCATGCGTTTGGTATCAGCGTGTTCCCGCAAGCCACGCTGGTGCTGGTGTTTGTCACCATGGCGGTGGTGCTGGTCTTTCGTCCGCAGGGGCTGTTTGGGATGTCGGTTTCATCGTCAGACGCACCGCGAGAGATCGCGCAGAAATTTCGTGGCCTGCAACTGAGCACCTTGGCTACCAGCGTGGTTGTTGCCATCTTTGTGCTGCTGCCCACGGCGGCCTGGCGGGGTGGACCCTACTGGCAAACGCTGGCGGCAGACGCCCTCATATTGATGATTTTCGGCATCAGCCTGCAATCAATGATGGCGCTGGGCGGGCTGGTCAGCTTTGGTCATGCAGCCTTTTTTGCACTCGGCGCGTACGGTGCGGCCCTGTCGCACACGCTGTGGGGTGCGTCGCTACCGGTGGCGCTGGCAGCAGGCTGCGGTGCGGCGCTGCTCGTGGCCGCGGTCTTCGGGGCTGCAGTAGTCAGAAGCGCAGGAGTCTATCTGGCCATGCTGTCGCTCGCGCTGGCACAGGTGATCTGGGCCGGCGCCACGCAGTGGGTTGGCCTGACCGGTGGCGACAACGGCCTGATTGGCCTGACGCTCGTTGGCGAGCAAAGCCAGCCGCTTTTTTATGGCTTGCTGGTGGTTCTAGCGCTGCTGTCTGTTTTTGCGCTCAAGTGGTTGGGCCAGTCGGTGCTGGGCGCCGCGCTGCAGGCCCTGCGAGACGCGCCGCTGCGCGCGGCTGCATCGGGCCTGCCGGTCGGCTGGCTGAAGTACCGGATTTTTGTTGAAAGCGCCGTGCTCGCGGGTTTGGCCGGTGGGCTGTTTGCGGCGCACAAGGGGGCGGTGTTCCCTTCAGTAGCGTCGGTCTCAACGTCAGTGGACGCTTTGCTGGTGGTGTTGCTGGGTGGTGTGCACCAGCTGTGGGGCGCCGTAGTGGGCAGTACCGCGCTGAGCTATGCCAGCGCCGAGCTCGGCCGCGAGGTGACGTACTGGCGCGGCCTGCTGGGGGTATTCATCATGGTCATCATGGCGGCATCGCCCTCCGGTTTGCTCTCGTTGCCTGAACGGCTGCGCCGGCCCGGCCGGCGTACGGCTTCTGGCGGGGTAGCCTAGTGCTCCAGGTGGTTGATCTGGTCAAGCACTTTGGCGGCATCAAGGCCGTTGACGGTGTCAGCTTTGAGGTGTCGGCGGGTGAATGCGTGGCGCTGATCGGGCCCAACGGCGCCGGCAAGTCCACCTGTTTTGCCTGCATTGCCGGGCAATACCTACCGACAGGCGGCACTGTGTCATGGGACGGCCAGGTGCTTGATAAATTGTCGCCGGCCCGCCGTCTGCAGCACGGTGTTGGCCGCACCTTTCAGGTCGCGCAGGTCTTTGAAGCGCTGACCGTGCTACAAAATGTGCAG
>JANYFF010000277.1 GCA_025362825.1 Polaromonas sp.
GGCTAGGCACCCAGGCTGTATTGGCACCCGCACGCGGGTGGCCGATCTTCTGCTGCAGCATCGCGGCCATCAGGTCCGGCATGGCCCACATGCCCTTGCCGATCTGTGCCTTGCCGCGCAGGCCGCAGGCAAGACCCACCGACACGTTGTTCTTTTCGTAAGCCTGGATCCATGCGCTGGATTTCATGTCGCCCTTGCGCATCACCGGGCCGGCCTGCATACAACTGTGCATCTCGTCGCCGGTACGGTCCAGAAACCCGGTATTGATAAAGGCGACACGGCTCGAAGCCGCCGCGATACAGGCCTTGAGGTTGACGCTGGTGCGGCGCTCTTCGTCCATGATGCCGAGCTTGACGGTGCTATCGGCCAGGCCCAGCATTTTTTCCACACGGCCAAACAGCTCGCTGGCAAATGCGACCTCGGCGGGCCCATGCATCTTGGGTTTGACGATGTAGACCGAGCCCTTGCGCGAATTGCGCAGCGGCTGGCCGTCCGGCCCCACGCCATGGCCTTGCAGGTCGTGCAGGGCAATGGTGGTGGTGATGACTGCGTCCAGGATGCCTTCGGGAATTTCCCGTTCGCTGCCGTCAGCGGCGGTATACAAAATGGCGGGGTTGGTCATCAGGTGCCCGACATTGCGCACGAACATCAGCGAGCGGCCATGCAGCGTCACATCCGTGCCGATGGCTGCACCGGCAGCCGCTGATCCTGCGGCCTTGTACACGCGGTCCGGGTTCAGCCCGCGCGTGAAAGTCTTGCCGCCCTTGGTCACCTCTTCGGTCAACGTCCCCTTCAAAATACCGAGCCAGTTGCTGTAACCCAGCAACTTGTCTTGGGCGTCCACGCAGGACACGGAATCTTCGAGGTCCAGAATGGTGGACAAGGCGGACTCGATCACCAGGTCGCTGACGCCGGCCGGGTCGGAAGCGCCAATCGGCGTGGCGCGGTCGACGCGAATGTCGATGTGCAGGCCGTTATGTTGCAGAAGCACCGATGACGGCGCCGAGGCTTCGCCCTGATACCCCATGAATTGTTTGGCGCTCTTGAGTTCCGATGCCGCGCCGCTCTTGAACGCCACGACCAGTTTGCCGCCCTGTACGCTGTACCCGGTCGAGTCGACATGCGACCCCTTGCGCAGTGGTGCAATGCGGTCCAGCACATGGCGCGCATATGCGATCACTTTGGCGCCGCGCACAGCGTTGTAGCCCAGGCCTTTGTCGGCGCCATCGGATTCGGGAATGGCGTCAGTGCCGTACAGGGCGTCATACAAGGAGCCCCAGCGCGCATTGGCGGCGTTCAAGGCGTAACGCGCATTGAGAATCGGCACCACCAGTTGCGGACCGGCTTGCGTGGCGAGTTCGGCATCCACGTTTTTTGTGCTGGCCTTGAAGTTCGCCGGCTCGGCGACCAGGTAGCCGATGCTGGATAGAAACGCCCGGTAGCCCTTCATGCTGCGAATCGGGCCGGGATGGGCCTTGTGCCAGGTGTCCAGTTCGGTCTGCAAGCGGTTTCGCTCGGCCAGCAAGGCGATGTTCTTCGGTGCCAGGTCGCCCACGATGGCGTCGAAGCCGCTCCAGAAACCCGCGCGGTCCACGCCGGTGCCGGGCAATACCTGTTCTTCAATGAATTGGTACAGCGCGCGGTCTACCTGCAGGCGATGGATGGAAGTGCGTAAAGTCATGATTTTGTTTCCTTGCGTGGGGTTGTCCATGGCTGAACTGTATTGGATACGGGGCGGCTCCCGGCGCATGGCAGCTGCGAAACACGGTGTCGGGCGGCATCCGGTTCAAATAATCTGCATTTAGGTGTGCTTTGCAAACCGGCGAGCCCGGACGAGCCAGCTAAAAAGCAATAATCTGGGGTGATGCCTGCCAGCCCACCCGCTTTGATCGACGCCGCAGCCCGTACGCTGGTGGTGCGTCACGTGCGTACGCTGATCACAAGCACGCTGGCGTTTTTTGCCCAGCGCCAGGCAGAGCACTTGAAAAACCTGCGGGCACACTTGTTCGAGCTGTTCGATGCGCGCCAGCG
>JANYFF010000307.1 GCA_025362825.1 Polaromonas sp.
CCCACCAGCTCACCAGTTTCTTGCCAAGAAAGTTGCTGGCGATGGCACCGATCAGCAACACGATAAACAGTGCCAGCAACACCCCGAAACCCGGAATGTGAAAACCGATCAATTTGTCGGGATGCCATGAGCCAGGAAGAATCAGCAAGGTCTGGTCCAGCGTGGCGACGATCCAGTCAAGCACCCATATGGTGATGCCGAGCGGAACCAGCACCAGTAAACCGGCCAGCAACCACTTGCGAACTGCAGCCATTACGCACTGCCTTTGGTAGAAGAGGAGCCGGCGCCTGGAGCCGGCGCCGGAGAAGAAGAAACGGCTGGTGCCGCAGCAGCAGGCGCCGGTGCACTGGCTGGCGCCGTCGAAGCGGCAGCCGTACCCGTCTCGCCGGACTTGCTGCTGCTGGCATCAGCGGATTCACCGCCAGGCCCGGCAGGAGCCGGTGTGCCGCCGCGAAAGTCCGTCACGTACCAGCCCGAACCCTTGAGCTGGAAGCCGGCGGCAGTGAGCTGCTTTTTGAAAGTGGGCGCACCACATTGCGGGCAAACACTCAGGGGAGCGTCGGACATCTTCTGCAAGACATCCTTGGTATGCCCGCAGGACTCGCATTTATAGGCGTAAATTGGCATGGTGCAGGAAGGTTTCCGGGAGACAGACCCGGAGAATATCCCCGGATGCAAAGCCTTCAATTATAGGCGTTGGCCGGAGAATCAAGCCAAACCGCGCTGTACTACCCATCCCGCGCCTGAAACACCAACAACCCTGAATTTGACCTAGAAAAGACGTACCCGCAGCAGCACCTGCATTGCAATCAGGCCAAGCACAAAACCCATGCCGCCATAAATGATGCCTTGCAGCAGCTTGTTGGTGCGTTTTTGCTCGGCCAGCAGTTCCACCAGTTCGCGCCGACTGGAGTCGGGCTGGCCCTTCAAATACTGTGAAAGCAGCCGCGGCAGGCCGGGCAAAAGCTTGGCGTACGCTGGTGCTTCAGCCTTGAGCTGGGCCAGCAGTTTTTCGGGGCCCACTTGTTCCAGCATCCATTTTTCAAGAAAGGGCTTGGCGGTGCTCCACAGGTCGAGGTCAGGATCCAGCTCGCGGCCCAGCCCCTCGATATTGAGCAGTGTTTTTTGCAGCAGCACCAGTTGCGGCTGGATCTCAACATGAAACCGGCGGGAGGTCTGGAACAGCCGCATCAACACCAGGCCCAGTGAAATTTCCTTCAGCGGCCGGTCAAAATAAGGTTCGCAGCAGGCGCGAATCGCCGCTTCCAGTTCGTCAACCCGCGTGCTTGGGGGAACCCAACCTGACTCGATGTGCAGCTCAGCGACACGCTTGTAATCGCGCCTGAAAAACGCACTGAAATTCTGCGCCAGGTATTCTTTGTCAACCTCGGTCAAAGTACCGACGATGCCGAAGTCCAGGGAAATATAGCGACCGAAAGTTGCCGGCTCCAGGCTGACCTGTATGTTTCCCGGATGCATGTCTGCATGAAAAAAACCATCCCGAAAAACCTGCGTGAAGAAAATCGTGACGCCATCGCGCGCCAGTTTTTTCATGTCCACGCCCGCGTCGCGCAGGCGCTGCGTTTGGCTGATCGGCACGCCGTTCATGCGCTGCATCACCATCACATCCGGCATGCAGTAGTCCCAGACCATCTCCGGAATCATCACCAGATCAAGGTCCTGCATGTTCCGGCGCAGCTGCGCTGCATTGGCAGCCTCTCGCAGCAAGTCGAGTTCATCATGCAGGTATTTGTCAAACTCGCCCACCACTTCGCGCGGCTTCAGACGTTTGCCGTCGGCAGAACTACCCTCTACCCAGCCTGCCATCATATGCATCAGGGCCAGGTCTTTCTCAATCGCCGGCTTCATGTTTGGACGCAGCACCTTGACCGCAACTTCGCGGCCGTTGGGCAAGGTGGCGAAGTGAACCTGGGCGATGGATGCGCTGGCTACCGGAGTTTGCTCGAAAGTCGCAAATATTTGCGCAAGCGGCCTACCGAACGCCTTTTCAATAATCGCGACTGCCACGCTGGAATCAAACGGCGGGACGCGGTCCTGCAGGCGCGCCAGCTCGTCGGCAATATCGGGTGCCAGCAAATCGCGACGGGTTGACATGACCTGCCCGAACTTGACAAATATGGGGCCCAGCTTTTCAAGCGCCTTGCGCAGGCGCTCACCGCGCGGGGCCTGCAGGTTGCGCCCGATGGACACCACGCGCCGCAACAGACGTACCCATGGTTTCTGGAACCCTGAAAGTACCAGCTCATCAAGCCCGAAACGCAGCACGATCCAGATGATGAAAAACCCCCTGAAAATACGGCTCATTTAGAAGCTTTCGCTGCATCAGCAGCCGGCGCTGCCATGGGGGTTACAGCTGTAGATGCAGCCTGGCCGCCGGGACGCATGGCCACAAACTGCTTGAGGCTGGCCACCAGTTTGCGCCCTGCATCAGCCAGTACGTGGGCAGGAATATCGCCGAGCATGCGGGACAAATCTTCTTCGACATCCCAGCGCAGATTTTCAGCCAGCCAGCCCAGCTCTGCGGCAAGCTGAACGTCTCCTTCGATTTTCACAGGCGGCGGCTTGCCTGCAAGCACGGACTGCACCACGGCGAGCGGTGAATCCGCTGCCACCGATACCAGCAAATCCGGTTTGATGGCCTGATCAACCGACCGCAGCACGCGTTCAAACAAACCAGCCGGCGTGATACGCAAATCGATAGCAAGGACGCCCCAGCGAACATGGATCACATTGCCCTTTTTACGGGTCAGACGGTCCTGGGCTTCCTTCTCCTGCATCACCACGTGATTGACCAGCAGCACAAGCCGCTGCTGCGCTTCATCAACCACCCACGCAGGCGGCTGGAAACGGGTGGCGAGAGACTCCAGAAATGAAAAGGGGGACGTTGTGCTCATGTCCCGATTTTGACCGATAAAAAGAAGATGACTGGTCCGGTGGGACAGATCACCGAATGCGCCTGCTTCCCATAACCACGCGCAGGACCGGCGACACAAAAATGTCAATCGAAACCGTGCCTTCGCCAGCAGGGGCCGCGGATCTGGCTCTGCCAGTCCGCAGGCGCAGCGGCCCCCTAGGGGGGCAGGGCGCTACACGAAGTGAGCAACCGTGGGGGCTTTATTGCAAGGCTTGAACACCGGCAACCAGCCAGCCACTCCCGCCATTGCGTGGCTTGGTCATGTTCCAGACTTCACGGAACGGACTTGCACCAGCAGAAGCATCTTCACGAATCATTCCAGAGAATTCCACGCTGGCCATGTACGCGTCGTCAAGCTCCTCGATACCGAGAAGCTGTGCATTGAGCATCACCACGTCGGTCTTGTTGCTGCCGACGCCGGTGTGTGATTCGCGATCCGCCAGTTGCACCTTGATCTGTGCCAGCATTTCATCGG